>CAYHRZ010000206.1:0-8838 GCA_964359125.1 uncultured Klebsiella sp.
GCCCGGAAGGGAGAACGGCCAGCGCGCTGGGACGGTCGCGGAAGCGGGTGTTGGTGTCGAGCGGCCAGAGTTTGCCGGCGCTCACCTCGTAGAGCTTGCCCCCGAACGCCGCCTCGGTGTCGTAGCCGTAGCTGTCCCACGCGGTGACCGCGAACAAGCGCCCGTTGGCCCATGACAACGACGTGATCCCCTCGGCGGGGCCGGCCTCGCCCACTTGCAAGCCCTCGGCTTCCAGCCCGATCGCCGTGGCCTCGCCCCGGCGGGCGGCGCCCAGCCGGTAGCGAATCACCCGCGTGGAGGGCCCGTCGCAACGCGACAGCCCCACGAAGACGACCTCCCCGTCCGGGTCGTAGGCGATGCCCTCCACCAGCATGTCGTCGTTGCAGGAGGCCCTGCCCCAGTCGGAGAGGGAGTCGCGCAGCCGCGTGACCTCCGGGAGGTCCTGCTCGTACCAGGTGCCCTCGCGGCGCTCCAGGACGAAGACCCGCTCCGTCTGCCTCCGGGACCGGGCCAGCAGGTCGCGACGGAATCCCGTACGGCGCCCCACGGTGCTGTACTTGGTGACGCCGATCACCCGCTCCGGACCGAAGGGCGCGAGGTCCTCCACGTCGTACGGTGCCGCGACGCCGCGGTCGATCCAGGCGATGGGTTGCCGTGCGAGTTGCACCTCGGCGCGGAAGTTCCGCGCGGTGCACCGGACGGTGGCGCCGCGCCTGCGCTCGTCACAAGCCTCCCGGCCGTCGACCAGCGGCAGCACGTCGAGAATCGCCGTGGGCGCCAGCGGGCGGTCCGGCACCGGGACCAAGAGCGCCGACGCCGGGCCCTCGGCCACCGCGACCACCCGACCGTCGTCGAGCCGGGCGATCCCCGACAGTTCCAGGGCGTCGCGCTCGCCCGGCACGTCGAGGGTGAGCATCGGGTAGGTGCGGTAGAGCACGCAGCCCGGCAGGAGGAGGAGTCCGAGCAGGGCACGCGGGGCAAACACCGGCGGCCGGATAACCGAGCCACCATGTTGACGATGCGCGCGCGCCTGGCCCTCGGGGCCGGACTGGCGGTGGCGGCCCTCGCGGCGTGGTGGGCCAACACCGAGCCGGGTCCCGACGCACCGCGCTGGCTGGAGGATCTCCCAGACTACGCCGCCGATGAGGGGTACGACCGTTACCGCTGGTGGGAACGGGGCCGCGCCGTCCGCCGGTGGACGCCCCCGGTGGCGGCGTCCGGCGGGCCGCTCCTGGTCGACACCTGGCACAGCCGCAAACAACCCGCCGACGCGGTGCTCGCGCCGGGCGAGTACAACTATGACCGGATGCACGGCCTCGGTCGGGCCTTCTGGCCCGTTCGAACCTCGCTCCCCGTGCAAGACGTCGGCATGGAGTTCACCCTCGACGCCCCGGCGGTCCTCGACGGCGCCTCGGCGCTGTTCATCAACCTCCCCTCGGGCGACCGGCCGGGCTTCCGGTGGTCGGAGGTGCGCGCCATCGACGCCTTCGTCCGGAGCGGTGGCGGCCTGTTCCTGGTCACCGACCACAGCGACTGCTACGCCCACGCCGACATGCTGGCGCAACTCGCGCTGGTGCTCGGGATCGAACTACCAGCCGTGACCGCCGTGGATCCCGAGAACGGCCTGGGTCCAGGTTCCAAGACCTGGTTCCGCGCCACCCGCATCCTGCCGCACCCCGTCACCGGGGGGGTTGGCACACTCGGCTTCACGACCGCGGGCAGCGTGCGCGGCCTGTCCCCCCTCGTCACCACCTCGGCCACCGCCTGGGCCGATCGCTTCGAACCCACGCGCAAAGCCGACTCCGCCGGATTCACCGGCAACCTGGAACTCGACGGCGACGAGTCCCCGGGCGCCGTGCCGCTGGTGGCCGCGGGCGAGGTGGGCCAGGGCCGGGTGGTGGTCGTCGCCGACCAGAACGCGCTGGGCGCCACGATGATCGGCTACGGCGACAACCAGCGGTTGTTCACCAACGCCATCAGCTGGGTGACGGGTCGCGACATCACCCCGCTGGAGGCCGAGGTGGTGACCCTCGGCACAGGATGCGCCGACAAGGGCCACAGCGGCTTCCGCACCCTCCAGGTCGAAGTTGCCCGCCGCGCCCGCGACGCGTGCGAGGGGCCGCAAGCTGGGCCGGCGTGGATCGCCCTGCCTGGGGTCGAGGTGCCCGCTCACGGCCGGGGAATCATCGTGAGCGACGGGGTGACCGAACCCCGCGTAGAACCAGACCGCTACTGGCTTCCTGCGAGGCTGGCGCGGAACGCGGCGATGGGCGACGAGCGGGATGATCCCCGCCGGATGGTCGACGGCACCGAGGCGCCCAACGCTCGTGCTCACCGTGCGGTCGCGACAGCGCTCGACTGGCTACTCGGCAGTCAGCGGCCCTGACCCGCGTCTGCCGACGGGTTCAACCGCGTGTTGCCCCCATCCGGCTTCGCCACCTTCCCCCGCAAGCGGGGGAAGGCAAGGGTGAAGGCACCTTCCCGCTGGCGGGGGAGGCCCATCCTCCCGCCTCCTCCCCCGCTTGCGGGGGAGGCCGGGAGGGGGCAGGACGCGGTCGCACCGGAGCCCAGAACCCGGAGCCCGGCGCCCGAGGCTCGCCGGCCCGTCCCCGGGTGCTTAGAACCCAGACCCCACAACAGGAGCGACCATGTCCCGCGTGAGCATCACCTACTGCGTGTCTTGAAACTACCTCCCGCGCGCCACCCGGGCGGTGGAAGTGTTGCGGGAGGAACTTGGTGTTGAAACCACGCTGGAGAAGGGCTCCGGCGGCATCTTCGAGGTGAAGGTGGATGGCCAGGTCGTGGTGAAAAAGACCTTCATGGGCTTCCCCGAGGAGTCCGAGATGGTGCGCAGCGTGCAGCAGGCGTTGGGGTAGCTACCAGCGCTCCGGCGGGTGCATCCCCCCCTCGGGCAACTTCATCCACAACTGGCACCGCACCGGCAGGTGCTTGCGGTCCAGCGCCTCGCAGACGTTGTTGTACTTGCAGGCGTGGATCGTCTCCGGGCGGCCCTCGCGCAGCTTGCGCGGCCAGTCGGGGTCCGCGAGCAGTCCCCGGGCCATGCCGACGAGGTCGCAGTGGCCCTGCCGCAGCGCGCTCTCGGCCACCGGGTAGGTGTTGATGCGACCCGCGCCCACCACCGGCGTGGTGTAGCCGGCCGCGCGTACCGCCGCGCGGATGCCGCTCGGCAGGTGCAGGTTGTTCGCCTCGGGGTACTTGAAGGTGGGCATGCACATGAGCCCCGAGTGCCCGGTGTAGGGGTACGCCGCCTCGCCGATGGCCGGGCGCTTGGCGTCTTCGAAGCGCCCGCCGCGGCTCACGGAGATGAAGTCGACCCCCGCCCGCGCGAAGGCCGCCGCGAAGTAGGCGCTGTCGTCCAGCGTGGAGCCGCCGTCGACGTCGTCGCTGCCGAGCAGCCGCAGCCCCACGCAGAAGTCCTTGCCCACCTCGCGACGCGCGGCGTCGATCGCCGCCAGGCCGATCCGCGCCCGGTTCTCCAGCGAGCCGCCGTAGGCGTCGGTGCGCGCGTTGGTGCGGCTGAGGAAACTCGACATGGTGTAGGCGTGGGCGAAGTGCAGTTCAACCCCGTCGAAACCGGCCTCGCGGGCGCGCCGGGCCGCGGCGGCGAACAGCCCCGGCAACGACTCGATCTCGGCCACCGAGAGGTCCTCGACCGTCTGGCGGTACCCGTGGGCGTAGTCCCGCCACTCCCGGGGATCTAGGCGGGCTCGTAGCTCCTCCTCCGTCCACGTGGAGCAGCCCGGGTACTTGGCCTCCAACCTGGCCAGCGCCCGCGCCGGGTCGCGGCGGGCAATCTTGAGGAAGTCGATCACCTGCGGGATCACCCGGGCCGCGCCGGCGCCGCGCATCTTGACCACGAGTTCCCGCAGACCGGGCACGTAGCGGTCGTGCCCGATCCGCAGAAGCGGCCCGCTGTTGACGTCGCGGATGCCCATCGCCTCCAGCACGATCATGCCGGCGCCGCCCTGCGCGTAGCGCACGTAGCGCCGCGTGACGTCGTCGGTCACCAAGCCCTCGTCGTTGCTCAGCCACGTGACCATGGCCGGCAGCCACACCCGGTTCGGCACGCGGGTGGGACCGAGGTCCAGCGGCGAGAACAAGAGGGACTCGGCGACGGGCGGCAGGTCGGTGTCGGGGACGAAGGCCCCCTCGGCGAGCGGCATCGGCGCGGGGTATCGCGGGGCGGGACCGCGGGCGCCCGGCTACCCCCGGCCCGCCAGCAGGTACAGCGTGCGAAAGTGCCACCAGGGCAGGAGCACGAAGGGCACCGCGGCCACCGATGCCCATCGCCACTCCCGGTTCAGCGCCCACGGCAGCGGGAGAAGCGCGAAGATCACCGTCCACGCCACGGGGTAGTCGGCGTGGGGCTTGACGGGCTCGGTGTTGAACGCCGCCCACATTTGAAAGTACATCGCGAGGTAGGGCCCGAGGTAGCGCACCACCACCGCGCCGAGGAAGCCGGCTGCCCAGCTGCTGAGAAAGCTCATCGCCTGCAAGAGCGTGACCAGCCAGCCCGAGCGCCTCGGTTTTTCCACGCCCACAGGGTATCCGCCCGCGATGCGGATTCGCGGCACGCTCTACGGTTCCTTGCTGTACGAGCGGCCAGAGCACGCAGGTACCGTCGCGACCATTCGAGCGTTTGCTGCGCGGCCGGGCCCCCTCGGCCTGGAGGTGGGCTTCGACCACGGCATGTGCATCCTCGACCGCGCCCGGCGCTTCCCGGGGGCGAACTGGCTCGGCGTGGAGATCCGGAGGCGGAGGGTGGAGGCCGCTGCGCGCCACGCACCCGCCAACTGCCTCCTCGCGCGGGTGGACGGGCGGGCACTCCTGGCGACGGTGCTCCCGGCCGCCAGTGTCGACTGGTTGTACCTGTACTTCCCGACGCCCCACGAGGACCGCCGGGCGTTGTTGTCCGCCGAGTTCGTGGCCAGTTGTCACCGGGCGCTCAAGCCGGGGGGCGCGGTGTACCTGCGGACAGATGTCGCGACACTCCACGCCGCCGCGAGCGTGCTCTTCGCCGGTTGGCCCGAGGCGGCACCACCGCCGGTGGGCGAGGAACGGTCGCGCCGAGAGCGGGTGTGCCAACGGGACGGCCTGCCGGTCTTCGACCTCTGCGTGTCGCCGCCGCCCGCCGTGAAGGCGCCGACGGCCGGTTAGCGGGCGCCGATGGACTGGTCGGCGGTGACGCAGCGCGTGGTGGTCGACGCCGCCGCCACCCACCCCGACGACGTCGTGCTGGACTACCGGGCGGGCCCGGGCGGGTTGACGCTTGCGCTGTCCCCGCGCGTGCGACAGGTGATCGCCTTCGACGACGTGGACCGCCTCGCCCGTCCCCTCCCCACCAACGTGACGGTCCGCACCGGCGACTTGGTCAAGCCGCCGGTCGACGGCGTCTCCGTGGTGGTGATGAACGACGCGCTGCGGCGGCTGTCACCGGGCGACCAGGGCGTGCTGCTCGCTCACCTCGGAAACAACCTCCCCCCGCGGGCGCTCCTGGTCATCGGCGACGTCATGTGGTCGTTCCCGGTCGAGGACATCGACGAACCCGGGCAGTTCGGAGACGAGGTCCAGTGGGCGCCCGCGACGGCCGCCCTGGAGTCACGACTGCGCGCGGCGGGGTTCCTGCCCGACACCCACCGCTTCGGCGTGGGACGGGGCGTGGTGATCGCGCTGCGGGGATAGGCGCTGCTCATGCGCCTCTTCGTCACCGGCGGCTCCTCGTTCGTGGGCGCGCACTTTTGCCTCCTCGCCGCGCGCGAGGGCTTCGTCGTGCACGGCTTGTACCGGCGAACGCGGCTGGAGTTGCGCGGCGTGGTCTCGGTACAGGGTGATGTCGCGACCGTGCGCCCGTCGCCGGGCACCGACGTAGTCGTACACCTCGCCACGAAGGTGATGGCCAAGGACGCCCGCGAGCAGAACCGCCGGATGCTCGACGCGGTGCTCGGGTGGGGACTCCCTGTCGTCTACGCGTCGAGCACGGTGGTGCACTGGCCACGAAAGAACGCCTACGCCCTCTCCCGGGTGGAAGACGAGGCCCGCGTGCGCGACAGTGGCCTCCCCCACGCCATCGTCCGCCCCTGCGCGCCGTACGGGCCGCGCGTGCCCGGCCACCAACCCGCGCACAAGGAGTCGTTCCACACCCTGGCGCGAATGTGTCGCTCGCTCCCAGCCGTCCCGGTGATGGGGAACGGGAACTACCGGCGTCAACCGGTGCACGTCGACGACTTCAACGGCGCCATCCTCGGGCTGGTACGCCAGGGATTGTCGGCGAGCGAGTTCGACGCGGGCGGCCCCGAGCCGCTCACCCTGCGGGAGATCATCCGACAGTTGGGGGGCAAACGCGTGCTGCCCATCCCGGGGCCGGTGATTCGCAGGGTCGGGCCGCTCGCTGGCCTGGACGCCGCCGCGGTCTCGACGTTCGACACGGACGACGTCGTCGACCCGCGGCCGCTCGCGCGAGCGACGGGGATCGACCCACGGCCCTTCGAAGCCGCCGCGCTGGCGAACGCCTGAGGCGTTAGTCACCGGGCGTGTTGCTCGCCCTCGTCGTCGCCGCCCACGCGGAGTGCACCATCCCGCGCACGGCCGCCGAACTCGAGGCCTCGGTGGCGGAGGTCGAGGCGGCCTGGGGGGAGAGCGCCACCGCTTTCGGCGAGGCGCTGGGCGGTACGCGCGCGCTGCTCGGTTGCGTCAACGTGCCCCTCTCGCCGAGCACGGCGGCGCGGCTGCTCCGCCTACGGGGCCTCGAGGCCTTTCTCGCGCGCGACACCCAAACCGCGGCCCTGGCGTTCACGGGCGCCCGCGCGGCCGACCCCGCGATCACGCTGCCGGAGTCGATGGCGCCAACCGGCAACCCGCTCCGCGCCGTGTGGGACACCCCCATGGGCCCCGCCGCGGACTTCGTGCTGCGCGAACCCCGCCGGGGGCGGTTGTACGTCGATGGACTGCAAGCCAAGGTGGCGCCTGGGGAGCGCCCGTTCGTCTTCCAGTGGATCGACGGCGTCCGCGTCGAAGGGGCGCTGGCCACCGCCGCCGACTTGCCCGACTACCCGAAGAAGCTGCACCCGGCGGCCGCTCCGCTGATGGTGGCGTCGGGGGCGAGCGCCGCCGCCGCCGCCGTGCTCTACGGGCTGGCCTGGGGCGCCCGCGCCGACTGGGAGGCGGCCGACGACGTCGAGGCCTTCGACGCGTCGCTGGACCGGACCAACACGCTGTCTCTCGCCGCCGTGGGCGCGGGCGTCGGTGCGGTGGGGCTCCTGGGGACCTCGCTCGTCGTCGCGAGGTGGTGATTGACCCCCCGCATCGAGACCGGCCGGGTGATCGAACGGTACGTGGTCGAGGGCCCCCTCGGCGAGGGCGGCATGGCCACGGTGTACCTGCTGCGACACCGCCAACTCGACACGCAGTTCGCGCTGAAGGTGCTCACCACCGTCGGCGTCAACGCCGAGCTTCGGCTGATGCTGGAGGGCCGGGTGCAGGCGGCGCTGCGGCACCCCAACATCGTGGCGGTCAACGACGTGCTCGACATCGACGGCGCGCCGGGCCTGCTCATGGAGTACGTGCCGCCCCCCACGCTGGCGGCGTGGTTGGCCAGCCACCACCCCACCGTCGAGGAGGCCGAGGCGCTCTTCCGGGGCATCGTCGATGGCGTGCGGCACGCACACCGCTATGGCCTGGTCCACCGGGACCTCAAGCCCAGCAACGTGCTGCTCGCCCGTTACGACGACGGCGTCGTGCCCAAGGTGGCCGACTTCGGCCTCGCCAAGATCCTCGGTGACGACCCGGCGGCGGGACAAACCCGTTCGGGCCTGACGATGGGCACCCCGCAGTACATGGCCCCGGAGCAATTCCGCGACGCCAAGAAGGTGGACCGGCGGGCAGACATCTTCTCCCTCGGCTGCATCCTCTACGAGTTGCTGTCGGGCCGGCCGCCCTACGCCTGGACCGACTTCATCAACCTCTACAACCAGATCATGGCGCAGGACTACGCGCCCCTGCCGAGCGACCTGCCGGAGCGACTGCGCACGGCCGTCGACGCCTGCCTGCAGCCCGAGCGCGAGGCCCGGCCCGCCGACTGCGACACCGTCCTCTCCCTGCTCGACGGCAGGCCGATGCCCACGAATCCCACGGTGAGCCCGGAGAACCTCGGGCGGCTCGTCGAAATGCCGCTGTTGCGCGACCGGGTGGGCGTCACCATCCCGCTCGGCGCACGGCCGCCCGCAGCCCCGCGCGTGGACCCGGCGGTCGACGACGTCACCCGCGTGGCCGACGCGCCGCCGCCCGCCACGGAGATCGGTGGGACCGGGAGCTTGGCATACCGGCAGGACCCCTCGCCGCCGTCGGTGACGACGCTCGCGCCGCGGGCGGCACCCACGATGGTGCCCGGCGACAGCCTCGGCCCGGCCGAGGCACCCCTCGTTCCGCCGCCGAAGGGCGACCGCCCCACCGCGGCCCCGGCCTGGGCGTGGCGGCGCCTCCTGGCCCTCGGCGCGCTGGCGGTGGCGGCCGCGCTGCTGGCGTTGCCCCTGCTCGATCGTGAGTCCGTCTCGGTGGCCGACGAGGCGGCGACCGAGGTGGAGCACGTCGACGGCACAGCGCTTCCGCCCGCGGCGCCGCCCGCGGCCGACGCCGCGGCACCCTCGCCGCCGGACACGCCGGGCCCAGGCCAAGTCGCGGTCGCCGTCGCGCCGACGCCCCCGGTCAACACGCCCACGGTCGCCCGCGAGCCCCGACCCGCCCCGCCGCCCGCGCCGCCCGCGCCGCCCGCCGCGCCGCCCGCGACCACCGCGCCGCCCGCCGCCGTCGCCGCGGTCGCCC
>CAYHRZ010000207.1:0-8833 GCA_964359125.1 uncultured Klebsiella sp.
CTGGGCTGGCTCGCGGCGCTGGGGGCCCTGCCGCTCGCGGGCGTCGGCGGCGGGACCGACGACCCCGCCGAGCACGCACGGCCCGCACGCACACCCGCCGACGCCTCGCGGGCGAGATAGGTCCGCGGCGCGGAGCGCCCCAACATGGATCTTCGACAGGCCGCACTCGGCACCCGGACCTGGCGCGGCGGCCAGGTGGAGACGTCGTCCGGGGAGGGCACTGGTCTGGCCCGGGCCCTCGACGAGGGCGGCGCGGCGGCGCTGGCGGCGCTCTTGTGCGACGGCGTCGACCGGGTGGAACTGGAAGACAAGAGCGTGACGGTGTCCGTCGAGCGCAGTCTCTACGGGCTGGCGCGCGTCCGCACGCGCTGGACGACGGGGGAGTCCGCCGAGCAAGACATCCCGCTCGAGTTCCCCGTCGACGACCTCGTCGCCGCGCTGCACGACCCCGGTCGGGCGATTCACCGCCGCGACGGCCGCTGGTTCGAGGGTGTCCCCGTGCGTGACGCGGAACTGGTCGTGCCCGCCGTTTTCCCCGAGACGCTGGGGTCGGCCGCGTTCCGTGCCGACCACGGGGTGCGTTGCGCCTACGTGGCGGGGGCCATGGCCGGCGGGATCGCGGGCACAGACCTCGTCCTGGCCATGGGGCGGGCGAACCTGCTCGGCTACTTCGGCGCCGGGGGACTGCCCCTCGACGCCGTGGAGGCGGCGCTTGTCACCCTCGCCGCCGAGAGCAATGGCCAGCCCTACGGTTGCAACCTGCTCCACAACCCCGCCGAGCCTGCCGTGGAAGAGCGCACCGTCGACTTGATGCTCGCCCACGGCGTCCGCCACGCCGACGCCAGCGCGTACATGCAACTCACCCCAGCGGTGGTGCGCTACCGGCTCACGGGTATCCACGCCGACGGGGACCGCGTGGTCGTCCCCAACCGCCTCGCGGCGAAGGTGTCCCGACCCGAGGTCGCGGAGCCCTTCCTGCGGCCAGCGCCGGAGAAGCTCGTCGCCGAGCTGGTGGCAGCAGGCGTGCTCACCCCGGACCAGGCGAACCTCGCGCGCCGCGTGCCCATGGCCGACGACATCACCGCCGAGGCCGACAGCGGCGGGCACACCGACCGCCGTCCGCTGCCGGTCTTGATCCCCGTCATCCGGCGACTGGTCGACCGGGTGGCGGAAGAGGAGGGGTACGCCATGCGTCCCCGGGTGGGTGCGGCGGGGGGCATCGGGGACCCCTGGTCGCTGGCTGCGGCCCTCCAGCTCGGGGCCGACTACGTCATGACCGGCTCGGTCAACCAGGCCACCGTCGAGGCCGCCACCAGCGGCACGGTGAAGGCGATGCTGGCGGGCGCGGGCTTCGCCGACGTGGCCGAGGGCCCCGCCCCCGACATGTTCGAGATCGGGGCGCAGGTCCAGGTCCTCTCCCGGGGCACCATGTACGCGCAGCGCGCTGCGCGGCTTTACGAGCTCTACCGCGCCCACGACGGCATCGGTGCGATTCCAGAGGCCGATCGCCAGAAGATCGAGAAGCAGATATTCCAGCGCCCCCTGGCCGAGGTGTGGGCGGAGACCGAGGCCTACTGGCGGGCGCGCGACCCTCGGGAGGTGGAGCGCGCCGCCCGCGAGCCGCGGCACCAGATGGCCCTGACCTTCCGGTGGTACCTGGGCATGACCTCCCGGTGGGCGCGGCTCGGCGACGAGAGCCGAAAGCGCGACTACCAGGTGTGGTGTGGCCCGGCGATGGGCCTGTTCAACGACTGGGTGCGGGGAAGCTGGCTCGAGCCCCTCCCCGCCCGCGGCGTGGTGACGGTCGCCGCGGCGCTGATGCGTGGCGCGAGCGCGGCGCTGCGTGTCCAACTGGTGCGGACCGCCGGCATCGACCTCCCTCCGGCCGCCTCCCGCGTCGTCCCGAGCCACGCCTAGCGGCGATGAACAGCAAGGCCGCCCGCGCCCGTGTCGCCGGCTCGCTGCTCGTCGCGGCGATCGTGGTCGGGGTGTTTTTCAACGCCGCCTTCCTCACCGAGGCGCCGGTCTTCGGCATCGGCGTGGACCCGGGCGGCACCCTGTGGATGTACGACTGGGTGCGGGAAGAGGTGATGTCGGGCAGGTTCCCGGCGTTCACGACGCGCATGTACTACCCCGAGGGGGTCAGTCTCATCGTGCGCAACGGCAGCAACGTGGTCGACGCGATCCTCTCCATCCCGTTCCAACTCGCGCTCGGGCCGCAACGGGGGGTGCTCGCCACGGCGGTCCTGATCCTGGTCGGCAACGCGCTTTCGATGCTGCCGCTGGCACGCCACCTCGCACCGCGGCGGCCGATGTTGCAGTGGTGCGTGGCGGCGTGGTGGATGGCCAGCGCCTACGTGCTCCAGGAGATGGAGGGCGGGAGGCCCACCCAGGCGATGTTGTGGTTCGTGCCGCCCGCGGTGCTCGCGCTCCTGCGCTTCGAGGGTCGGCGTGACGCAGTCATGTTTGGCACCTGTGTCGGCCTGCAGTCGTGGGTGTACTGGTACATGGGCCCCTTCATGGCGCTGTGCCTCGCGCCGCTGGCGCTCGCCCGCCTCGTGCGCGACGGCTGGGACGGTGTCGGGAAGCTGCTGCTGGCGGGGGTCGTCGCGCTCCTCGTGGTCGCCCCGCTCGCGGCGCCCATCGCCTACGCGCTGGCCCAAGGCGAGGTGCCGGGCCTGGCCCGCCCGGTCACCGAGACGATGATCTACGTCGACGCCGCGCACCGCATCGACAATATCCTCGAAAGACACACAGGTATTACCACCCTGCTGGCGTTGGCTTGCGCGCTTGCGCTCTGGCGCCGGGGCTGGATCGCGGCCGGCATCCTGCTCGGGGTTTGGTGCAGCCTCGGGGTGCGCTTCGGCACCGACGACGTGCTCTTCGACAACATCCCCTACATCTTCCTCTACGAGCACAGCGGCTTCATCTCCCGGCTGAACTTCCCCGAGCGGGTCTTCTCGGTCGTGTACTGCCTGCTGGCCTGCGCGCTGTTGTTGGCCTTCGCGCGGACGCGGCTCAGCGCGCTGCCCTGGCTCATCGTCCTGGTCGGACTCACCGAGAAGTCCGCCATCCGGCTCTTGCCGCTCTCGCCCTTCGACGGCGGGGAGTTGCCCGCCAGCAGCATCGTGCGCGCGAACCCGGGCCCGGTGCTCACCGTGCCAACGAAGTCGGTCGACGGGGTGCTCATGCAACAGATCTTCCACCGGCAGCCCATGGTGGGCGGCATGGGCGACCACGAGCCGTCGATCCGCACCGCCGAGTTCTCCGCGCGCATCGCTGGTAATGCGTACTTCGCCGCGCTGGTGGCCGAGGCCGACGACGCCGCGCGCCCCTGGACCCCCGCCGACGTCAACGCGCTCAAGCAGTGGGTCCGCTGGATCTGGTACGACTACGAACTCCAAGAGCGCACCAACGGCGTGGAGACCGCGAAGATGACCCGGGTGCGGCTCACCGCCTACCTCGGGCAGCCCTACTACTCGGACGGGTTCTCGTCGGTTTGGGACTTGCGACGGCGCAACGCGACCGCCTCGGAGGAAGAGAAGGCCGCGGCCGACGCGATTCTGGAGGCCCGCAAGGCCCGCGCTTGGCGCTTCCCCAAGCCGGCGGGCGGCACCGAGGGCGGCGCCGAGGGCGCGGGGGCCGGGGGCGACACGACCGGCGGCAAGGAGGGTTCCGAGTCCAAGGGCGAGGCGGCAAAGGGGGGGACGCCGTTCCGGTAGTGACCCGCTGCCTAGGTCGGCGGGCCCACCTTGCACGTGGCGAACTGGGCGACGCAGGTCACGCGGGTGGCCTTCCCGGCCTCGACGCGCACGTTGGCGATCTGGACCTCCGTGCCGCTGTCGAAGCGCACGGCGGCGGCGTACATCCCCGGGGGAATGGCGCCCGGGGAGGTGACGCCGGCCACTCCCGAGAGCGTCACACCGGCGGCCCCGGAAAACGACAGCGTGCCGGTGGGGGCGGGATCCGCTTGCGATGAAGGTTCCCGGGGCGACGAGTCGACCGGGGACACCGAGTTCCGCACCTGCTGGGCCCCCGCCGTCGATGAGCCACCGGGAGGCGACGTGGGCTCCCTCGACGCAGGTGGCGTGGTCGGCCTCTCCGTCGAGCGTTCCCTTGGCTCCTCAGCCGCCAAGACCGGCTCGGCGGAGCTGGGCTGGCCGGCGCCCGGGGATGGGATGCCCGCAGGTGCGCTTGCGCCCGGCTCGGTGGCAACTGCGTTGGGAGGCGCCAGCACCGCAGCTGCCGGTGACGGGTCGCGCCGCCACAGGTACCAGCTCCCGGCGGCCACGAGCACCAGCCCGAGCGACACCACCAGCCCGGTCACTGCGGCCCCGGCGGCCACGGCCGCGGTGCGCGAACGGGAAGCGGTCGGCCGCTGGGCCAAGGCCGGCCCCGGCGCGCTGCCGCGGGCTGGCGAGGGTGCCGGCTCGGCCTGCCCAATGGTGGCGCCAACCCGGAGAAAGGTCGAGGGCGCGTGCGGCGTCGAGCCTGCACCGGGGGGCGGCGCGAGGCGAGCCGTCACGCCGGCGAGCGCCACCTCGGCCCAGTCCTCCAGCAGTTCGCCGGCGAGGCGAGGGCGCAGCTGCGCGAGCGCGCGGGCGCAGTCGCGCGCGGTGGGGCGATCCGCTGCTTCCGGCGCCATCATCGCGGCCAGGAGACTCGAGAACTCGGGATCCAGCCTTGCCATCCACGCCCACTGGGCCTGGCGGCGGCGGCCGGGCGGCTGCCGGTCCTGGTCGGCCGCGCTGGCCCCGGGCAGTACGCCGGTGAGAACCTCGAAGAGCGTCACGCCCAGGGCGTACACGTCGCCCGCGTGAGTGTCGTTGCCCTCGAATCGCTCGGCCGACAGGTACGGGAGGGTGCCCATGCTACCGTCGATGGTCTTCGCCTCGCGTCCGCCGAACTCGGCCTTGGCGATGCCAAAGTCGAGCAACTTCACCTCGCCGCGCGACGTGACGCGGATGTTGGCCGGCTTGATGTCGCGGTGAACCAGGCGAAGCGGTTGCCGGTCGGGGCCCAGCTGGGTGTACGCGGCGTGCAGCGCGCTCGCAACCTCCTCAGCAATCTGCACGGCGGCCCGCGGCGGGATCGGGACGCTTTCAATCAGCGACTTGAGGTCTGCGCCGTCGACGAATTCCATCACCACGCACCAGGCATCGTCGAGGCGCACGAGGTCGTCGACACGGACGATGGCGCGGTGGTGGATCAGCGACAGCATCCGCGCCTCGTCGCGCAGTCGCTGCTCGATGCCGACCCGCCCGGCGTGCTGCGCGTGCAGCAGCTTCAGCGCCACCCTGCGGTTGATGCCCTCGCCCAGCCGCTCGGCCTCGTAGACCGCGCCAAAGGCCCCCTCACCGACCACCCGGGTGATGCGGTACTGGGAAGGGGAGGCGCTCACCGGGAGGAATCTACTCCCTTCGCGAGAGCGTCGTCACGGGCACGGCTCGTTGACGGAGCCGGGGGTGCCGTACTCGGTCGACGAGGCGGAGTAGTCGCTGGTGACGCCGGCATCGGTGGAGAGGCACCAGATGTCGGCGGCGTACGGCGAGGCGGTGTCGGAGGAGTAGTCGTCGTTCTCATCGGCGGCGAGGCCGCCCGTCAGCACGATGTCGTCAAGCTGCACGCTGCTGGAACTGCTGGTGGGCCAGTCGTCGCTGCCGGTGCTCTGCCACCACCACACCTCGTCGATCGTCGTGCCGCCGGACTCGACGACAATGCCGCCGCAACCCGCCTCGAGGTCGTTGGAAGAGGCGTAGGCGGGGCTGTCGTAGTCGGTGAAGCGGTCGCCGGCGCTGGACGTCGCGCCGCTGGGGCAGACGGTCGCGCTGGTGAAGTTGATCGCCGAACCGCACAGCACGAAGTACTCGCCGGCGGGCACGGTGTGCCCCGCCTCCACGGTGAGAACCACTTCGGACTCGCAGGTGATCAGCGACGCGTCGCCGTTGGCGAGGGCGGTCTCGTCGTCGTGGCAGAGGGTGATCGTGAACCCGTCCAGCGCGATGTCGTTTGCGTTGGCGTTGTACAACTCGAACCAGTCGGTGGTGTAGGCTCCGGCCACCATGAACTCGCTGACCACCAGATCCCCGTGGGCGAGGCCATCCTCGTCGATGTAGCCATCGCAGTCGTTGTCGATACCGTCGCCCGCCGCCAGCAGGTCGGACTCGCCGGGGTTTACAGTGTCGTCGCTGTCGTCGCAGTCGGTACTGTTCGTGACGTCGTAACTACCGCTCGACGAGCAGGTACACTGCCACGAGGTAGAGGCGCCGTAGCCATCGTTGTCGCCGTCGTAGTAGTACGTCGTGCAGCCCGTCGCCCCGCTATCGTTGGTGGTCCCGTCGCAGTCGTCGTCGTAGGTGGTGGAGCAGGTCTCGGTCGCGCCGGGACGCACCGACGACGAGGCGTCGTCGCAGTCGGTACCCGCCACCACGCTGCCCGACACCCCGTCGTCTCCGTAGTTGTCGCCGTCGTCGTCGTTCATGCACGAGGTGGTGCTGTCGCTCGACGCGGCGCCGGGGAATGTGTCGCTGTCGGCGTCGTCGCAGTCGGTACTATTCGTAACGTCGTAACTACCGCTCGACGAGCAGGTACACTGCGACAAGGAAGCCAGCCCGTAGCCGTCGTTGTCGGCGTCGTAGTAGTACGTCGTGCACCCCACCGAGCCGATGTCGTTCGTGGACCCGTCGCAGTTGTCGTCGTAGGTGGTGGTGCAAGTCTCCGCGGCACCGGGCGCGACGGCGGCGTCGGCGTCGTTGCAGTCGGTACCCGCCACCACGCTTCCCGACACGGTGTCGTCCCCGTAGTCGTCGCCGTCGGCGTCGGTCATGCAAGACGTGCTGCTGTCGTTGCTCGCAGCGCCGGGGAAGGCGTCGGCGTTCGTATCGTCGCAGTCATCGTCGTTGGTGGCGGTGTAGTCGCCGGTCGGTGTGCAGGTACACTGGGAGCTGGCACTCCCGTAGGCGTCGAGGTCGGCGTCGGCGTAGTAGGTGAGACAGTCGCTTGCGCCCGGGTCGTTCGTCGAACCCGTGCAGTCGTCGTCGGTGGGCGTCCCGCAGTCCTCCAGGGCGCCCGGGCTAACGGCCGCGTCCCCGTCGTCGCAATCCTCGCACGCCGCGTAGCCATCGCCGTCGCCGTCGGCGTAGCCGGTAGCGCCGTCGCAATTGTAGTCCGCCGGGTCGGAGCAGTCGGACTCGGCGGCGTCGGGGTTGTAGGCGGTGTCGGTGTCGTCGCAGTCGCCGCCGGTGGCCACGTACCCCTCGGGTTGGTCACACGTGGTGGCTGGAACGCTGTCGTCGCCGTACCCGTCGGTGTCGGCGTCGGCGTACCAGGTGGGCGCGTCGATGGCACCGTCGTCCACCGCGCCGTTGCAGTCGTCATCGACATCGTTGCACAACTCGGTGCCGCTCGGGCTCACGGAGGCATCGCCGTCGTCGCAATCGTCACCCGCAGCCTCGAAACCGGCCGGGGCCGTACACGCGAGGACACTCACGCTCCGGTCCCCGTGGCCGTCGCCGTCGGTGTCGGCGTACCAGGTGGACACGTCGACCGCGTCGCCCTCGTCGATATCGCCGTCGCAGTCCTCGTCGTCACCGTCGCAGGTCTCGTCGGCCCCAGGGTGCGCGGCCGCGTCGGCGTCGTCGCACTCCTCGCAGGCGGGGTAACCGTCGCCGTCGGTGTCGACGTAACCTGTCGACCCGTCGCAGTTGTAGTCCGCGGGATCAGCGCAGTCGGACTCGTCAGCGCCGGGGTGGTAAGCGGTGCTGGTGTCGTCACAATCGCCGCCCGTGGTCACCGCCCCCGCGATGGGCTCGCAGCTGGTAAGCGCGGTCGCATCAGCCCCGTACTCGTCGCCGTCGGCGTCGGTGTACCAGGTGCCAGCCACGCCCACGTCGTCGTCGTGGTCGTCGCAGTCGCCGCCCTCGGCCACGTGCCCCTCGGGTTGCTCGCAGGCGGTGGTGGGACTCGAGTCGTCACCGACGCCGTCCTCGTCGTCGTCGGCGTACCAGGTGGGGGCGCCCGGCACGTCGTCGTCCGCTGTGCCGTCGCAGTCGTCGTCGAGCCCGTTGCAGCGTTCCGGCGCGCCGGGGTACACCTCGCCCAGGGCGTCGTCGCAATCCGTCGCGTTTTCCACCCAACCTGCGCTCACGACGCAAGCCGACGTCGTCGTGGACGCGTCGCCGTACCCGTCAGCGTCGCCGTCCGCGAACCAAACGCTCGGCTGAGTGCACTCGGCGGCCGCCCCCACCTTGGCCGCGATCTCGCTGTCGGCGATCAAGAAACAGGCGCCGACGAACAGTACCATCATGGTTTGGCTCGGGCAGAGACAGGGTGCGGTATCACGGCTCGGGAATAGCGCGGGGCGGCGGGCGAACGCGGGCGCACGCCCCTCGCACACGGCATCGCGCCACCCCTACGGGCTGCAGCCGGCATAGCCGTCGCAGGTGAAACTCGCACTGGCGCCGTAGTCCGAGTCGGCCTTGGTGGTGAAGGTGCCGTACGCGCCCGCCGCGTCGTCGGGACTGTTGCCCGTCCAGTCGCAGTTGCTCACGGTGAGGGTACCAACCGAGTAGCTAAAGTGGGCGCCGCCGCCCTCGACAACCGACGTGTTGGCGTACACGCCACCGTCGGTGCAGGTGACGCTTCCGCGCTGCACGAGAAGGCCGCCGCCCGACACGTCGGCGGTGTTGTCGTAGACATCGGTCTCGGTGAGGATCACGTTCCCGTAGTTATACGCGGCGACGCCGCCGCCGTAGTCGGCGTTGTTGCCGGTGACGAGGCACTGTCGGAGCGTGACCTCAGATGTGCTGGCGGAGGCGACGCCGAGCGAGAGGAC
>CAYHRZ010000208.1:0-8778 GCA_964359125.1 uncultured Klebsiella sp.
CCTCGGCGTCGAAACGGGTGCGCGTGGTGGGGGCGTAGCTGTTGACGTAGTACACGCCCGGTTCGCTGCCGTCGGGGGCCGCCTGCCAGTAGTAGGCGATGGTCGTGTAGGGGGCCTCGTGGTCGGGGATGGGCTTGACCACGCACTCGGCGCGCGGGAGGGTCCCAAACGCGGCGGGGACGGCGGCGTTCGCCCGGGCCAGGGCCTCGCGGGCCTTGGCCTCCACCGCCTCGCGGGTGTCGAAGTGCAGGGCGGGGTCCGACCGCAGCCGGGAGAACACCTCGGGGATCTTCTTCGTACCGAGCACCTTCTCGCCGAGAGCCGCCATCTCGGCGTGGATGCGCTCCAACTCATCGACCCCCAGCTGGTGAATCTCCTCGGCAGAGCGACCGGTGGTGGTTTCCTGTCGCGCCCTCGCGGCGTAGCACCCTGGTAGTTTCAACGCGTGCAAGCCCTCGCGCCCTTCCCCGCGCGAGGCGGTGAGCACCTCGGCGTGCAGGAAGTCGCGGTAGCGGCGCAGGGCGGCGCGCACCGGCGGCAGCGACGAGCGCAGCTTGGCGAGGAAACTGCCCAGCTTGTCCGGGGGTAGATCGTAGGTCTCGCGCAGCGGCGCCAGGAGCGCCTGCTCCGCCTCCGGCGCGGCCAACTCCGCGTCGAGCATCGCGATCACTTTTTCTGCCGACACCCGGTTGGCCACGAGACCGTCCACCAGGCCGAGCCGAAGGTTGGCCACCTCGGTGTCGATCCACGACGGGAGTTTCTGGTAGCGGGCCACCAGGTTCCCGGCGTCGGTGACCGACTTCACCGGGTGGGAGCGCCCCAGGTCGGCCGCGTAGGTGAGCGCGTTGCTCCGCGCGGAGAACGACCACTCCGCAAAGCGACACTCGGCTTCGACCTGCAACTCGCCGTCGAGCCTGCCCAGGAAGAGGTCGCGGGTGAGGGCGTCGGCCTGGGCGAGGCCCGCCAGTCTGCGCGCCCGCGCGGCGTAGCCCTGCCGCTTCTCCACCCAGCGCTGCCGCGCCCGCTCGCCGTTGTCGTCGAGGCGCGTGTCGTAGCGGTGGTCCCCCAGGGCGGTGGCCCACACCGGCGACACGGCCATCTGCGCCGTCCAGTGCTCGTCGAGGAGCGCCGCCAGGAGCGGGTCGGTCACCCCCAGCGATGCGTCGTTGGCCAGGGCGAGGGTGACGATCAACATCCCGCGAAGCTAGCGCGCTAGGGGGTGCTGGATGTGGCTCGTCCCGACCCTCGCTGCCTGCGTGGATTCGCTCCCCGGCGCGCTGGGCTGGTCGGCCCTGCCCAAGGCCGACCTGACCGACTGCGTGGAGGCCACCGACGGCGTCCACGACTTCTTGTTCTGCGCCGACGGGGAAGACTGGGCGGGCGCGCAGGCCGCCTGCGACGCGTGGGGGTACCACTTGCTCGACATCGACGACGCCAGCGAAGACGCCTGGGCGTGGTCGCAAGCCCAAGCCGTCGACGCGAGCGCGAACTGGTGGCTGGGCCTCTCCGACACCACCAGCGAGGGCACGTTCACCTGGGATGGCGGCAGCGACAGCCCGTACAGCAACTGGCGCAGCGGGGAGCCCAACGACTTCGGCGGGGACGAGGACTGCACCTGGTACGCCACTGGCGGCGGCGGGCAGTGGAACGACAAGGACTGCACCGCCAGCGCCTACTTCGCCTGCGAGGCCGGGTGCTCAACGTTTCCGCGGTACGAGGACGAGGACGGCGACGGCTACGGGGGCGCCACCGTGCGCGCCTGCGCCACCGAGGCCGACTTCGTCGACACCCCCGGCGACTGCGACGACGACGACGACGCGATCAACCCCGACGCCGCCGAGGTGTGCGACGCCGCCGACGTGGACGAGGACTGCGACGGGGCCGCAGACGATGCTGATACATCGGTTGATGTATCAAGTTATTCAAGCTTCTTCACCGATACAGACGGCGACGGGCACGCGGGGGCGGGGACCACGGAGGCCTGCGACCTCCCTGATGGGGCCTCGGCCACCACCACCGACTGCGACGACAACGACGCGGCGGTGTTTCCCGGTGCCGCGGAGACCGCGGTCGACACCACCGACGCCGACTGCGACGGGTCGCTCGCGGACCTCGACGCCGACGGCGACGGTGTCGACGCCGAGTCTACCGGCGGCGCGGACTGCGATGACGGCGACGCCACGGCGTTTCCCGGCGCGCGCGAGCGATGCAACGCGAGCGACGACGACTGCGACGGCGCGGTGGACGACGACGCCGACTGCCCCGGCAGCGAGGCCACCTACGACGACCACCGGTACTTCTTCGTCTCGACGGTCGCGTCCTGGCCGGAGGCGCAGGCCGCCTGCGCGGCCCGTGGCTACCACCTCATGGACGTGGCCGACGCCTTCGAGGAAGCGTGGGCCTGGGCCCGCGCCGAGGCCGAGGACGACACGACGTCGTGGTGGACGGGCCTCCACGACCGCGAGGTCGAGGGCGCCTTCGCCTGGGACGGCGGTTCCGGCTCCAGTTTCACCGACTGGCGGGCGGGCGAGCCGAACGACTACGGCGGCGACGAGGACTGCGCCGCGATGGCCGACGACGGGGGCGGGGCCTGGAACGACCGTGACTGCGACAGCACCTATGCCTACGTTTGCGAGTGGGGTTGTGAAAAGACACCATGGTACGCCGATAGCGACGGTGACGGCTACGGCGGCGACACCATGACGATGGCCTGCGAGTCCCCGCTCGGCACGGTGGCCGACACCACCGACTGCGACGACACCGACGCGGCCGTCTTCCCCGGGGCAGCGCAAGTGGTGGAGGGCGTCGACGAGGACTGCGACGGGGCCGATGGCAACGCCGACACGGACGAGGACGGCTTGAGCGACCTCGACGAGGCGCGCCTGGGGACCGACCCGGGCGACCCCGACAGCGACAACGACTCGCTCCTCGACGGCGCCGAGGGCGACGGCGACAGCGACGACGACAGTGACGACGACAGCGACGACGACGGCGCTATCGACGCGCTCGACAGCGACGACGACGGCGACGGTCTCACCACGCTCTCCGAGGTGGGCGACCCCGACGACCCCGACGACACCGACGCCGACGGCGTGCCGGATCACCTGGACCTCGACAGCGACGGCGACGGCTTCCCGGACGACACCGAGGGGGGTCGCGACACCGACGGCGACGGCGTGTCCAACGACGAGGATCCCGACGACGACGGCGACGGGATTCCCTCGGTCGTGGAGGGCGACAGCGACGACGACGGCGACGGGGTGCCGGCCTACCTGGACCGCGACAGCGACGGCGATGGCTGTGGTGACGGGGCGAACTGCTCGGGTGACAGCGCCGCCGACACCGCGACCGACAGCGCGTCCGACGAGGTGGACGACCGTGCCGCCGGCCCGTGCGGCTGCGAGGGCGCCTCGGCCTTGCCAGCCCTGCTCGTCGTCCCCATGCGACGGCGGCGTGTAGTGGTTGTCGGCTAGGGGGGCGTGGCGGCGAGGGGGCGGATGCCGTGCTCCGCCCGCACCTCGTGCAGCGGGCGATCGAGGAAGGCCTCCCACCCGTCGAAGTCCCAGCGCCGGCGCATGCGCAGGCAGCGCCACGCGACCACCGGCAGGTCCACGAAGAACACCAACAGGGTGCGGACCTGTGCCCCGACCGGGAACGACTTCAGGAGCGCCACGACGTCGGGGTGCGTGAGGTAGGCGAGGTACCGGCGCGCCGTCATCGTCGAACCCAACACCGTCCACGAGTCGACGCGCGCTTCATCGCGCAAGGCGGTCGAGCAGCCGAACACGACGTGGCAGGCGTCGTGCCCCGCGAAGAGGGCGGCGAGGGCGGGGTCGCCCGCGTCGTCGAAGAGGCCCGGGACAGTGCGGCGGTGAGACTCGAGCGCCTCGGCGAGGGTCACCTGGCAGTCGGGCGCAAGGTGGGCGGGCAGCACGATCTCGGGGGTAGCCCGCCGACGACGACCCCGCACGGGCCAGGGCCGCCGCGCTACCCCCGCTGCCGCGTCGCGACGAGCCCCAGCATCGCCAACCCCGCCACCACCGCGCCGGCCATGAACGCGGCCGCCGGGCCGTGACGATCCCAGAGCCAACCGAACCCCACCGCGCCGGGAAGCGCCGCCGCGCCCACGACCAGGTGGTAGGCGCCGAACGCCGTGCCTCGGGCCTCGACGCGGGCCTCGGCCGCCACCATGGCCTTCTCGGCACCCTCGGTGAGCCCCGCGTAGGCCCCCCATGCCAGGAACAGCCCGAGCAACGCCGCCACCGGCTGGGCCCCGGCGGCGTGGGCGCGGGTGGCGACGTCCCCGCTGGCGGCGGCCGCCGAGGCGAAGACCGTGTCCCACCGGAGGGCCGCGAAGCCAAAACCGGCAAAGACCACCGCGTGGGTGGCCCAACCGGCGGCGACCAACGCGCCGGGGCCCACCCAGCGGCTCGCCGAGGCCGCGCCCAACGACGCCACCGTCTTCACCGCGTGCAACCCGGCCCACAAGAGTGGCACCACCCAGAGCGGCACGAACCGCCCGGCGAACAGCAACAAGAACAACTCGCTGGCCATGCCCAGCCGGGAGAGGCCCACCAGGACCAGCAACCAGCGCAAGTCGGGGGACAGCGCGGCCCGCGGCCTCTCCACCACCACCGGGCCCGGGCCGGTGTCGAGCCCGCGCGTGCCGCGGATCGCCGCGAGGATCACCAGGAGCCCGGGCACGGCGCTCCACAGGAAGATCGTGCCGACATCGAGGTGTAGGGTGTGCAAACACCACGCGGCGGCCAGCGCCCCAGCGATGGTGCCGGCGTGGTCCAGGCCCCGGTGGACCGAGTAGGCTGCCGCGCGCTGCGACGGGGCAGTGGCCACCGCGATCAGCGCGTCGCGGGGGGCGGTGCGCAGGCCCTTGCCCACCCGGTCGCCCACCCGCAGCCACCACACGGCCAGGGGGGAGCCCACGAGCCCGATCAGCGGTCGCACGAGGTTGCTCAGCGTGTAGCCGCCCACCACCAGGGCGCGGTGGCGCCCGGTGCGGTCCGCGAGTTGTCCCCCGGCGAGCTTGAGCACGCTGGCCACCAGCGAGGCGGAGCCCTCCACCAGCCCGAGCATGGCCGCGGAGCCGCCGAGGGTCGTGGTCAAGAGCGCGGGCACCAGCGGCAGCACCATCTCGCTGGCCGCGTCGTTGAGAAAGCTCACCAGGCCCAGCCACCACACGGCGGCGGGCAACTTCACGGGTGGTACTCCGCTTCCTCGAAACCCGGCGGCTCCACCTGGATGGTGCTGTGGTCGATGTGGAAGCGCTCTCGCAACAGCGCCGCCACCGCGGCGAGCACGCGCGCGTGCGGTGCCCCCGCCTCGGCGACGACGTGGCCGCTCATGGCCACCACGCCGCTGGTGAGCGTCCACACGTGCACGTCGTGGACGGCGTCGACCCCTTCCACGGACAGGATCGCCGCGCGCATGGAGTCGGTGTCGACGTGGGCGGGCGCGGCCTCCATGAGCACGTCGACCGCCTCTTTGAGCAGGTACCAGGCCGACCGCAGCACCAGCGCGGCGATGACCACGCTGGCGAGCGGGTCGGCCCACGTCCAGCCGCCGTACCACACCAGGAGCCCGGCCACGATCGCGCCACCGCTACCGAGCGAGTCGCTCACCAGGTGCAACCACGCCGCGCGCACGTTGAGCCCGGACCGGTCGGCCCCGTGGAGAATCCCCAGGCCGGCCAAGTTCACGAGAAGGCCGCCCGCCGCGATGCCCACCATCAGTGGACCGCTGGGCAACGCGGGCGAGCCCCAGCGGTCCATCGCCTCCCAGAACACGCCCACGGCGATGGCCAGGAGCGCAGCGCCGTTGACCACCGCCGCCAGCACCTCGGCCCGGTGGTAACCGTAGGTGCGCCGCGCGTCGGCGGGGAGCCGGGCCATGCGCAACGCGAAGAGCGTGATCGCCAGCGCCGCGGCGTCGGAGAGCATGTGCCCCGCGTCGGCCATGAGCGCCAGGGAGCCGATGTACCAGCCACCCACGGCCTCCACCAGCATGTACGACACGCCCAGGACCAGCGTCGCCAGGAGACGTCGCTCGTTGTTCGCCGATCCCCGGCTGGCGTCGCCGTGCCCGTGACCGTGACCGTGACCGTGACCGTGCCCATGGTCGTGGTGGTGGTCGTGCGCGGACATCCCCCGCTCCTAACGCCACCACGCCGGCGCGGTGCTATCCTTCCCGCCGTGCGATTCCTCCCGCTACTGCTCGCCCCCGGTTGCGCCTCCACCGAGGGCGCCGACGCCCCGCCTACGCTGGAGTCCCAGTCGCTCCTGGCGCTGCAGCGGTTCTACGAAGACGACGCCACCGAGCAGATCGACGCGCTCATCGGGTTGCTCGACGAGCACGTGAGCGACGAGCCGGTGGGCTTCTACTTCCAGCCCCTGGAGCCGGAAGACGTGGAGATGTTCGAGCACTCCGACGAGGCCATCTGGTCGCACACCGCGGGCTGCGGCGTGCTGGCGCAGGTGCGCGGCGACGTGCCCGACTACGCGGCGGTGGTTCCCGAGGAGGACCAGAGCTTCCCGGACCCCACCTACGCGGTGTGGACGCGCGACATCACCAGCGGCACGGTGAGCGACTTCCTCGCCGGCGGCCCCCTCGACACCTTCAACCACATCGAGAAGTCGGGCTTTGGTTTCGCGGTCAGCTACGACATGGACAAGGACTTCCGCTGGCACGGCAGCACGCTGGCGATGATCAGCCTGGTGCCGGACGGTCACTTCCCCGAGGGGGCCGACGCGGCCCTGGTGGTGGGCTTCACCCTCGAACTGTGGTACGTCCGCGACGGCACGATGGTCTGGTACAACGCCAGCTGGACGGAGATCGAGAGCCTGCTCGACGAGGACAACGTCGACACCGAGTGGTGGCTCGACCAACTCATCAGCGGGACGCTGGACTACTACTGGGGAACGGAAGAGCACGTGACGGGCACGGCACACGAGGACTAGCGCAGGCGCCACGAACGGCACGGCCACGCTGGTGGCACGGCCACGTTTCCGGCTGGGAAGCCGGGGCCTACCCCGCCCACACCTTCGCGGTCGAGGCGATGTAGTCGAGGATCTTGCGACACTCGTCGTAGTCCGGGTGGCGCACGTGCATCCAGGCGTGGGCCATGTAGCCGGCGCCCACGTCGGCGGCGCGAGAGCCAACCGCGGGCAGGTGCACCTCGCCGATCCAGCGACCCACGTTGCGTTGCACCTCGTCGAGACCCGAGTAGCCCTGGATGCGGCCGTCCTGGTTGGGGCGCAGCGAGATGAGTCCCGCGGTGAAGCGGCGCGAGGGGCGCGGCTGACAGGCGCCGTGGGTGATGGCACGGGCCCACTCCAGGTACAGGTCGAAGTCGTTGCCCCAGCAGTAGAGGTCCCAGAACCGCACGCCCGGCGGGCGGGCTCCGATCTCCGAGAACGACAGTCCCTTGGGCCCGAAGAACCACTCCATGTGGGTGGGGGTGGTGCCCAGTTGCAGCGACTTGATGACCTTGCGGCCCATGCGCTTGAGCTCGTCGTAACCTTCTACGTCGATGCGGTTAGTCACCAGGATATAGGGGTTGATCCAGCGGGTTCGCATCGCTTCGAGCACGTTGGGGTAGTAGTGCGACACACTCTCGAAAACCACCTGTCCATCCACGGTGAGGGTGTCGTAAAACCCCTCGTGACCGGAGATGAACTCCTCGATCGCCACCTTCGCCCGCGGGTGGCCCAGTCCCGCCTCGGCGAGGGCCACCTTCATCTCGTCGTCGTTGTCGGCCCGGGTGGTGCCGTGGGCGCCGGCGCCGTCTTTGGGCTTGACCACCACCGGGTACCCCACCTCGCGCACGAAGGCCCAGGCGTCGGCCTCGTTGTTGACTTCCGCGTTGCGGGCACAGGGAATACCGTGCTCGCGGAGGAAGTTCTTCATCAGGAACTTGTCGCGACACAGGATGACCTGTTCCACCGAGAGGCCAGGGATGGTGCAGGCCGCACGCGCCTTCGCCGTGGGCAACATGATGGCCTCGACGGTGCATTCCAGGCGATCGACCCACTCGCGCCGTTGGACTTTGCGCACGGCGTCGACCAGGGCGCCCTCGTTGGCCAGGGAGGGGATGTGCTCGTAGCCGTGCAGCCAGCTCCTCAGCTCGGGATCCAGGCGATCCCCCGGCACGTCGCCGATGCCGGTGACCCGGGCCCCGACCTGGTGCAGGGCTCGCACGAAAAATCGCTGGTTGACGGGGAAGTTGGGCGCCATGAACAAGACGTGCATCTGGACCTCTAGGCGTAGTGGACTTTCACGGTGTCGATGATCGTCGCGAGCGCACGGCGAACGACGTCGGTGTCGGGGTGGCGGACGATCACAAAACCGTCGCCCTCGTAGCCGGTGGCCTTGGCCCGGCCCACGCGGGGCAGGCTGGCCTCGACCACGAGGGGGCCCACCAGTTCCTGGGCGCGCTCCACGTTCTCCACGGCGGCAACCCGGCCCTGCCCGGGGCCGCGAAGGTACGCACACCCCGCCGCGTACTGGCGTACGAACGGGCCTTCTACCCGCTCGTCGATCACCGCGTGGGCCCAGGCGTGGTACATGCTGCGGTCGTAGGCGTACGACATCACGCTGGTGAACTGCGCCCCCGGCGGCCGCGCGCCCACCTCGGAGATCACCGGCGAGCCGTCCTTCCGGCGGAACCACTCCATGTGGGTCATGCCGGTGCGCAGGCCGAGCGCGGCCACGGCGTCGACCCCCACCTTGCGGATGGGGTCGAACTGCGGGCCGGAGATGTCTCTC
>CAYHRZ010000209.1:0-8723 GCA_964359125.1 uncultured Klebsiella sp.
ACCGGTGCCGCCGCCGGGCGCTAGGTCGGCCCGGGAGCTCGACAGGTGCCGTTCAGCCCTCCCGACTGCGACCCCGGCCTCCGTGCCGAGCTCGACGAGATCACAAGCTCGCTCGTCGGCGCCGCTGCAGAGCGCCAGGTGGGCGCCGTCGCCGCGCTGGCCGGGCGACACCCCCACGGGATCCGGCTCCTGCAGGAGGTCCCGGCGACCCTCGAGGGCCCGGCGCGGTACAACTGTTTCATGTTCGCCCTGGGGCTCGCGCCGCCGCCGGTGGCTGTGCACGTGGTCATGCACCAGGCGCCCGACACGTACCCGGGAGCCGACTTCGTCCGCTGGCTGGTGACGACGTCGAGACTGACCCCGGCCGCCGGGCCCCTCGACGGCGCCGTGGTCGTCTACTTCGACGGCGAGGGCCCGAGGCACGCCGGGCTGCTCGACGGCGACGACGTCGTCTCCAAGTGGGGGCTCGGGCACCTCTGGCGACACGGTTGCTGGGAGGTGCCGAGGGCCTACGGGGACACGGTCCGTCTGTTCGACGCCCCCGGGCCGGGCGCGGGCGCGGCGTGGTTCCTCGAGTTCGCCGCCCGCCTCGCCCGAGGCGGGTGACCGGCTACCGGTCGACGAGCGCCGCCTCGATCCACGTCCTCACGGGTTCCTGCGACGCCAGCTCCGCGGCGGGCACCACGTTGCCGACCACGGGCCCGGTCTCGAAGTCGAGGCTCTCGTCGGCCCACGACACCACCACCGCCGCCTCGGCCGAGAGCACCTTCCGGAGCTCCGCCAGCCAGGGGTTGCGTGCATCCCCAGTCGCACGGAGCGTCCGCTGAGCCAGGTCGCAGGGCGCGGGGCCGGGAGGCTCGGCGAGCGTGCGGGCGCTCGCAGACTGCTCCGGCCGCGTGCCCTCCGCGCGCCGCAGCTCGACACAGTGGAACTGGCCGCCAAGGAGGTTCCGGAGTGTCACCCGGCTGGCGAGCAGGATGGGGCCGCCTCCCGCGACCGCCGGAAGGATGGCAGCGAGCATCGCGGCGTCAAGCGGCAGAGGGCGCACGTAGCCCTGCGTGTCGGCGAGACTGCGGGCCACCACGGGCAGGCGGTAGGCGAGCTGGGCCAGGCGGGCGCCCGTGACACCGTCGAGGATCACCACGTCCACCGCGACGTTCGCGGCCGGGTCGGCGGTGAGCGGGGTGAGCTCCATCTGCATCTGTCCCTCGAGGCGAAGCCCCGTCGGCTCGGCGGGGCTGAAGACGCGAGAGGCACGAACGGGCCCGACCCGGAGCGACAGGAAGGGCTGGATCCGGAGGGCGTTGGCGCGCTGAGTCTCCTCGAGGTGCCTTTGGGAGACCTCGCGCGTCGCGGCCAGCTCCTCGAGCTGGTTCTCGATCTCCTGGCGCTGCAGCGCGACTTCCTTTCGCTGCAGGCCGATGGCGTGGACCAGTCCGGCAAGTGCGAGGCCGCTAAACAGGGCGTTGACGGCGCCGAAGCTGTCGCCGAAGGTTCCCCGGTCCCCGGGCGTGCCCATGCACAAGGCCAGTAGTCCCCAGCTCCCGAGCCAGACGCAGCCCACGCTGGCGAACAGCGACCGGAGGCTGGGAGACTCGGAGGGCTTGCTCATCGCCTCGCGGGGTAACTCGGTGTTGGCGCCACCCGGTTTCGCCTGGGCCGGGGGATCCGCGACCGGGCACCGGTCGGCCGGGGCCGTCTACGCTTTGTAGATTTCCGGCTGCCGCGGTGGCAGTTCCAGCCTCAGTCCAGCCTTCCCGAGCACGGAAGGGCGCCCCCTGCCCCCGAGGGTACCCGGCCGGGTGCTCGAGGGAGGGGGCGCCGGGCTCAGGCGGCGACGCCGCGAGGCGGCTGAAGGGGGCAGGCCAGCTCGCGCCGGCGAGGATCGCTGGTCACGACGACACCCGGGAGTCGCGAGCCGGGTTCTCCAGCAGCAGGAACCGCAACCCGAGGGTGCCGTCGTCGTAGTTCTCGGGCTGCAGCAAGAGCGCCACCTGGTTGCGGAGGCCCAGCCGGGTGGAGTTCAGGGTCACGACGTTCCCGGGCTCCATCCAGTCCCAGGTCATCTCGGGCACCACCGCGTCGATGGTCCGCCACGCGAAGCAGTAGGCCTGCGCCCACCACCCGAGGATCGCCTCCGCCGTGGACTTGTCGTAGACGCAGATGGTTTCTTCCTTTTTCTCCACTTTGCCGGTGGGGTTGAGCACGTTCTTGTACCGGCGCTGGGAGAGGTCGCAGAGGTAGCTCGCGCCGTGGCGGGTGGTGGTCACGACGCGGGTGGTCACCGTCTGGGCGATGCCGTGGTTGTTGGCGCCGTAGCCGAGCGTGGCCGAGCAGACGACGGTGTTGCTGCCCACCTGCCCCGGCAGGATGGTGGCGCTGACGAGGGCCGAGCCCGCGTTGATGGCGGCCGCCAGCGCGTCGATGGTCGTGGAGTCGGTGGCCGGCCCGATGATCGACACGGACTTGGGCCCCGTGTCGGTCACCGACAGCACCCCGGGACCGGTGACGGAGACCTCGATGTACTCGCCGGCCGCGTTGAAGCTGTTGGCCGTCAGCAGCAGCATCCCCCCGTAGGGGCCGTACAGCACGCAGGCGGCGCGGTTCGTCGCGTTGAACGCGGATGACAGCCGGGCAGACGCCAGGAACGTCCCCGTGCGGCGCGAGAGCGCGTACTCGAGGGTGAAGTCGTTGGCGACCTTCGAGGTGTCGTACTTGATGGTGTCCGCGAAGTCGATCTCGGGATCCGTGTCCGCGTCGAGCGTCGCCAGCGAGTCCCTCGACGTCGCCGAGTAGTTCCAGTACACGAGGTAGTACCCCTCGAGCCCCAGCATGACCGACACCGGGAGCAGCGGGAACACGTTGGCCGCCACCCAGTCCCACGGCTTGGTGTGGGCCTCGACGGCGACGTCGAGCCGGAACCGGTTGAGCAGGGGCACCACGGCCAGCATCCGGTTGCGGTCGATCCTCCGGGTCGAGAACGACAGCACGTCCATGATGACGTCGCCCGCGCCGGGGGGCAGGCCGCCGTAGGTCTCGTGACCCGTCTCGGGGTCATACCACCCGGCGTAGATCGCCACGTCCTCGCCCGTCAGCGGCTTGAAGGAGGCATCGACCGCCGCCCCGTCGAGGCCGTCCTCGTAGGCCACGCCCGACCCGGTGGTGCCGCCGGTCGAGTTCACCCACGGGTCGACCGTCGCCAGGGTGTTCCCGGCCGGGTCATTCTGGTGCGTGACCTTGAACAGCGTTCCCGTCGTGAAACCGTCGTTGTTGAGGTAGACGTACTCCGCGTCGACCCGGTGGCCCGCCAGGATGAGCCGGTGGATGGATGTGGTCCCGTCGCCCCGCTTGTACTGCCAGGCGGTGAGGCTCCCGGTGCTCCAGTTGCCGTTGCCGGTGACCCCCGGGGCCACCCGCCCCGGCTGGCCGTAGATGCGGGGGTAGGCGATGCCGACGTCGCTGGCGGTGAGGTAGTCCAGGTCCGGCGCCGTCGTCTCGTTGACTTGCTGGTCGGTGGGGGGCACGGATCCCGTGTCGTCCCAGATGTTGTCCTCCAGGGCGAAGCGCAGCGGCGTGTGCTGGTCACCGTACTCGGGGTCGCGCAAGAGCCCCGCCAGCACCACCCTCCGCTCCTCCCAGGTCGTGCCCTCGATCCACCGGGACAGCTCGCCCCGGGCGCCGCTGAGGTCGTGGCCGTCCGCGACCATCGTGGCGACGTCGACCTCGTCGATGCTGGCCTCGACCGTCGCGGAGTTCTCGCTCGCGGCGTCGGAGAAGGCCTCCACGCCACGCGAGTACGACACCTCGCCGAGACCGGACGAGAAGTGCAGGTCGCCGTCGTCGGAGGGCACGTCGAGCTCCAGCGTCGAGACCCGGATGGTCCGGCCGCCGTACTCGATCACCAGCAGCCAGCGCACGGTCTTGCCGAGCAGCTGGGCCCGGGTCCAGCGGGTGACGGCCATCACCGCCCCCCGAGGCGTTCGAGGATCGCGTCCCGGAGCGCCGGTGAGAGGTTCCTGAGCTTCAGCGTGGCGGGCTTGCGGACGTGCTCCTCCATCAGCTTCTTCCCGTCGCTCGCGAGCGGGTTGAGCACGTAGATGTACGGCCCGCTCCCGGGAGGGTCGGCCTCGTTCTCCTTGCCCTTCCGCCGGGGGCGGTAGTTCGCGCGCATGGCCTCGGGCGTCGCCCACCACGTCGCGTTGTCGACCTCCTTCCGGATGAGACTCAGCGACTTGGGGCGGTGCACGAACACGGCGACGTAGCGGCCCTTGGCCTCCCGGCCGTCGGTGCTGCCGATGCCAACACGGACCTCGTCGCGGGCGGTGTCGATGGTGGTGACGACGCGGATGTCGCCAGACTGGCCCGTGCGCCGGGTCACCCCCTGCGGGCCGTACCACTCGGCCCGGGCCTGGTCGGCGATGGGCTGCATCTCGGCCTCCATCAGCCGCACGGTCTCCCCCAGCGCGGCCTGCAGCGCCTGGCGCGCGAACTCCTCGACGTTCCCGTCGATGGTCACGGTGAAGTCGCCCGCGCGGGCAACGCGGAGCACGCTGGTGGAGGCCCCACCGGAGACTCTCATCGGGGTCATTCTGGAATCCTCGGGTTGTCGTTGTCGGTGTCGGTGTCGGTGTCGGTGATCGTGTCGCCCTCGGTGATCGTGTCGCCCTCGGTGCCGCTCCCGGCGCCCACGCTGGCGGCGCGGGTGGCGCGGCGGCGCTCGAGCTGGGCGAGCACCACATCGCGCTCGGCGCGGCTGAAGCGCCCGAGGCGCGGGCTGGCGACGAGCGCCTCGAGCTCCTCGAGGGAGGCGGGCAGGCGGGCGATCACGGACCGCTCGCGGGCGATGGCGAGCTCGGCGTGTTGCGCCCGGGCGCGCAGCGCGCCCGGCGGGGTGACGTGCTGGTTGTGCTGGCTCACCGGGCACCCCCGGCCGCCCGCTCGGCGTTCGCCTGGGCCTGCAGCTCGGCGAGCCGGGCACGCTTCTGGGGCGGGGTGAGCGCGAGGTACTCCGAGCTCGACAGGTACTCCCGTAGCGGCACGGGCTTGGGCTTCGGCTGCCCCCGCAGCCCACTCCCGGCGGGTTTCGCCGGGGCGGCGGCCGCCGCAGGCTTCGCCGTCGAGGCCTTCGTCGCCGGCGCCGCAGCGGCCGCCGGCGTCGCCGCCGGTGCCGGGGTCGGCGAGGCCTCCCCGAGGGCGGCGGCGCGGTGCGCGGCCGCGGCTTCCTTGTGGCGGGTGTTCCACGCGGCGACGTTCCGGGCCTGCTCGTCGCCGGCGAGCTTGTTGGCTGCGACGGCGTCGGTCATGCGGCGCCGGCGCGCGATCTCCGCCTGGCTGGCATCCGCCTTCACGCGGGCGATCTTCTCTTGCATGGTCTCTGGCATGGTGACTCCTGGGTTGTTGGGACTGGTTGACGTCAACTGGAGCGCCGACGGGGCGCCTTGGGGGAGGGTAGGGAGGCGGGCGGATCGTCGCTGGGAGGGCCGCCCTGGACGACGCGCAGGGGCACCGGCAGCGCGTACCGGTCGCAGTAGGCCTCGACGAACACCATCAGGTGCTGGTCGGGCATGTCGACCGCCTGCTCGGCGAGCTTTTCGGCCAGCGTGTCGTCGTCGAGCTCCTCCTCGTCGGCGAGGCTGCGGCGCAGCGCGTCGAGGCGGCCGTTGATGAGGAGCAGCAGCCGCTCGAGCGCGGCGCAGGCCTGGAAGCTGTGCGCCTTCTCGGCGCCCCGGATCTGGCGCTCGATCCGCGTGCGCTGCTTGACGAGCACCTTGAGATCGTCGGGCATGTCGAGCTTGCCGGTTCTCACGACGTCGCCTCTCGTGATTGCTGAAAGTGGCGAATCGTCGCAACTCGCAAAGTTGGCACGTGAGGCCGCGCGCGGACCAAGGAGAGGCCTTCGGGGGAGGGTTCAGGGGGTATATCCACCTCTTTTCCTCGTCCGCAGCCCCACAATGCCCCGGATCCGGGGCCCATTCGACCATCACCCGACGTGACAGTCGGCTCGTTTGTTTCGCGCCCCGCGTCGTCAACCACGATTGCACGCCTCTCCGGGTGTCCGTCTGGTTGGTCGCCAGGGTGGCTGCCCGGTGCGCTGATTCCCCAACCACGGCGCACGGGGCGGCGGGCACGGGCCCGGCGACTCGGGAAGCGTACCACGGTCGCCGCGTCGTCGCAGCTCCGCTCGTCGATCTGCTCGAGCTGCAGGCCCGTGCCCGGCCCCGGCGAAGCCAAGGGGGCCGGGCGCGGTGTAACGTTACCGTTCCATACCGTTGACTCAGCTCTCACGTAAGCGGCTGAGATTGCTGAGCAACGATGGCCTTTGCGGTAGCAACGATGGATCGCGGATAGAGGTAGCAACGATACAATCATGATGGTTTTACCTGCACTTTCGCTTGCGTGCGCGGGAGCGCCCCGTGGTGGTGTAGTCGCCGCCCTGGCTGAGCAACTCTGCGGCCGCCCCGTCGGCGAGGGCCAGTCGACCGCCGCCCACCTCGCGCAGCCATGCTCCCTCGCCTTGTGTCCAGGGCTCGCGCCATGCCCCGGCCAGCTTCGAGCTCAGCCCGGCCCGGTCCACCAACGCGCCCACGTCGGCGGCGCTCAGTAGCCAGCCCCCCCGATCGCGCCCCTCTTCGGCCCGCGCCCGGAAGAGGGCCAGCAGCTCCCACTGGAGGTCGCACAGCGCGGCGTAGTCGTTGCCCCTCGCACCGGGTATCGCGAGCACCGGGAGGGGCAGCACCGGGAGTAACCACGGGTCGCCGCTCTCCCGGTCGGCGCGCCTCGCGACTACCGATGCGTACCCGGGCGCCAGGGCCTCGCCCACGTCGATCCTGAGCTCGGCGGGCCGTCCCCGCGTCGCCCCGGTGGTCCAGTACGCCGCGACAATCGGCGGCAGCGTTCGATCCGCCCCTCGGTACGCGGCCATCGCCGCGAAGAGGCTGGGCAGCTTCGCCCTGTCCTTCGAGTTGATCCTGTAGGCCTTGGCTAGACCCTCAAACCCCCGCCCGTACACCAGCCGCGTGTAGGGGTTGATCCCCTCCACCGCTTGTGCGAAGGTGGCCCGCACCAGCCCCCGGATCACCGCCTCGAAGAGCACCCCGCGAAGGTGCTCCACCCCGCGCCGCATGGCCTCGAGCTGCTTTTGGTTTAGGGCCGGGGCCACAAAGCGCGCGACGACGGAGCCGTCGAGGGCCCGGTACTCCAAGCCGCCGCGGTCTGCGTCACGCAGCGCCCTGCCGTGCCTGACGGCAGCCAGGGAACGCCGCACCAGTTGGGGCATCGCGGGTGCGATCCGCGCGCTCTCGAACAGCGCGCCCGGCCGCCACAGGTCGGCCCAAAGGGCACAGGCAAGCAACCGCAGCCAGCGCGGCGGCGAGCCGGGGGAGGAATCGTCTTGGCGCCACAGGTGCCACGCGGAGCAGTCGGGCCGCGAAAGGGCCACCGAGTCGGCGGCGAGCCCCGCCTCGCCCCCCAACTCGACGAGGCGCTCGACGGCCGCCACCCGAACGTTGCCGGCGAGCTCTTCACCTCGAGGCCCCGTGCGGGCGAGCTCGCCGGCGAAGAGCACGTCCCAGCACATTCCCGGCCCGAGCGGGGTCTCGAGGGCTCTCGCCGGCGGCTGGCCGGTGGAAAAGACCGCGTCGACCACTCCGCGCGCCTTCCCGTGGAGGTGCGCCGCGAGTCGCGAGACTGCCTCCGGGCTCGCGGCCACACGCTCCGCAACCCCGTCCGGGGGATCAGCGGTCGCCGCCTCGTTGAGCGCGACGGTGACGGCCTCGCGGTGGGCCGGGCCAGCCAGCCCGCAGCACGCGACACCGACAACGCCCGGCCACAGCCACGGGGGCGCCGTCGCCGCGTGCGAGGGGGTTGGCCGCTCGGCGCTCATGCGTCGGGGTGCCTCGGTCGCGACTCCGCAGGCGCCTTCGTGGCCCTCTCCGGCTTCGCGGCCTTGCCCCGCGCTGCGGCGGCCTCGACGGCTCGCGCGAGCTCGGCGGCCTCCGCGGGCGTGGCGGCGCGAACCCCGCCGCCGCCCGAGCGCGTGAGCAGCAGCCCGTCCGAGGGGTAGCTCCGGGGAAACGCACCATAGTTGCTCTTCACAACCGCGAAGCGCGCGTGCCCAGGGAGGTCCCGCGCGCCACCGGGCCGGGGAACGGCGTCGAGCTTCGCGACCCAGCGCGATCCGTCCACCAGCGCCGACGATCCACGGACGGAGGCGGCGCCCGACTGGTCGGCGGTGTCGCCGGCGCCCGGCTTCCGCGTGTGGTGGGCGACGATGACCGCGGGCTCGCCGGGGAGCTTGGTGAACTGCTCGAGCACTTGCACCAGGCGCGTCGCCGCCGAGTTGTCGGTCTCGACGTCCGGCCCGGCGAAGCGGGAGAGCGGGTCGAGGATCACCGCGTCCCACCCCGGCCCGGCGTTGGCCTCGAGGTAGGCGTACAGCCCGGTCGCGAACGCGGTGCGGGTCCCGAGCGTGCTCTCCTCGTCGGTGGGGCGGGTGAGCGCCAGCGTGTCGAGCCCGGCGCCGGGGAGCAGGTGGAGGCCCGCGAGGGCCTCCCCGTGTTGGCCCGGCTCGAGCTCCATCGCCCGGGCCTGGGCGTGCAGTCGCCGCCGCAGCTCGCCGGGGTCCTCCTCGGCGAGCACCAGCACCACGCGGCGCCGCAGCCGCTCCCCGACCGGGCAGTGCCCCAGCCAGCGGGTGCGCGTCACCCCGGCCAGCGCCAGGCCGC
>CAYHRZ010000210.1:0-8623 GCA_964359125.1 uncultured Klebsiella sp.
CCCGCAGACTGGCCAAGTCGCCGTGACGCCGCGCGGGCAGGTCGCGGACGACGCCGCCGCGCTGGACTACGCGGCGGAGGTCGCCGGGCTGGTCCTCGACACGCTCGGGCTGCGCGCCTTCGAAGCTCCGGAGCGCGCGGTGCTCGTCGAGACCCTCTCACGATCCACGGGGCTCGCTCCCGAGCGCATCGCGGCGCTGCCCGAGTTGTCGACTGCAGGAGCCTCCACGGGTGGAGCGAACGAGGCCGAACTCCAGATTTTCGCGGAGTATTTCGCCGGATTTGGCGACGACTCGTCGCGGGCCGACAGCCCGCAGCGCTCCCTTGCCGACTTTGCGCGACGGCACGGCGACGACGCCACCCTGCTGCTCTGCGCGCTGTTGATTGCCGCCAGTCGGGTCGATGACCACACGTCCGGTGCGGAGTTTGGCCGCCTACAAGCCGCCGCGCGGGAGTTGGGAATCGACGGCACCTTGTTCATCGCGATCGACCAACGCACGCCCGGCGCCCGGGGGCCGCAAGGGACGCGGTTCGCGCTCGGCACCGACCCCGTGCTCATCGGCAGGGACTCCGCCTGCGACGTGGTACTCCCCCACCCGAGCGTCGCGTGGATCCACGCGGAGCTCGTGCCCACCGACTCCGGGTGGCGGGTGGTGTCGAGAAGTCCCCGACCCACCACGGTCGACGGCGTCGGCGCCGCTTCGGCGCCGCTCTCACCCGGCTCCGCCATCGGGATCGGTCCCTACGACGCGCACCTGGACGGCAATCAGCTGGTGGTGGGGGCGCTTCGCCCGATGTCGACCCTCACCGTGCGCGGGCTGTGTCGGCAGTTGGGCGAGCGCCACCTGCTGGCCGACGTCAGCTTCACCGCGTTCACCGGCGAACTGATCGCGCTCGTCGGCCCCTCGGGGAGCGGGAAGAGCACACTGCTCGACGCGATCAGCGGCGTCAGCCCAGCGGACCGTGGGGAGGTAATGCTGGACGGGCAACCGCTTCACGCCCTGGTGCAACGCGACCCCTCGCTGGTCGGTCAGGTGCCGCAAGACGACCTGGTGCTGCCCGAACTCACCGTAGAAGAGTGCCTCCGGTACGCGGGCCGGTTCCGCGCGGGGGAGCGCGGATCGGCGGCCGAGATCGACGCGCGCGTGGAGCGGGTGCTCACCGAGCTGGGGCTCGATGCCATCCGGCGCAGCCGCGTAGGCGACGCCCTCCGCCGCGGCATCTCCGGTGGGCAACGCAAACGAGTCAACCTTGGGCAGGAACTGATGTCGCCGTCCACCCGGGTGCTGTTCCTCGACGAGCCCACCTCCGGGCTGGATCCCCGGGCCGCCGCCGACATCGTTCGACTGGCCCGGCGCCTGGCCGACCAGGGACGGATCGTGTTCCTGGTGACCCACGAGCTCGGGCCGGGTCTCGTCGCCCAGGTCGATCAGCTGCTGCTGCTCGCTCCCGGCGGGAGGGTGGCCTGGTTCGGGCCACCTGCCGAGGCCTGCGCCTGGATCGGCGTCGGCACGCCCGAGGAGATCTTCGACCGGCTCGGGGACGCCACCCCCGCCGAGTGGGCCGCTCGCTACCAGCAGACGCCGGCCGCCCGCACGTGCGTGCGCCTTCGCGGGTTGCACCCGGCGGTGGAAGCGCGCCGACCCTCCCCGGGGACCTTGCCTGCCTGGGCGGCCCTTCGCGCGGTCCTCGAGCGCTACGTCCTGGTGAAAGTCCGTGATCACGCTGGACTCCTGGTCACTGCGGCGCAACCGCTGCTCCTGGCGGCGGTGATGGCGCTGGTCTTCCACCGCGTCACGACCCCGCTCTTGTTCATGCTCACCCTCTCGAGCCTGTGGCTCGGCATGTCGGGGGCTGTCCGGGAGCTGATCTCCGACCGGGGACTCTGGCTTCGCGAGCGCCGCATCGGCTCCCGGGTGGCCGCCTACCTCGGGGGCAAGGTCCTGGTGCTCGCGGGGATCACCGCCGCCCAGTGCCTTGTCCTCACCACGCTCGTGTTCGGCAGCTGCGGCCTCGGGGAGGGGGGCTTCTCGCCGGCGGCCCTCGCCTCCGCGACCGTGCTCACGGGCTGGGCGGGAATGACGCTGGGCCTCTTCGTCTCCGCCGCAGTGAGCAGTACTGAGGCGGCCATCGGCCTGCTGGTGCTGTTGCTCATCCCACAGATCGCGTTCTCCGGAATCGTCATGCCCCTGAGCGAGATGAGTGGGCCCGCGCGTGCGTTCTCCACGATCACCCTGCAACGCTACGCGCTCGACGCCGCGCTACGTGCGGGGGACACTGTGTGGTACCAGAACCGTACGGAGTGGCAACAGCGGCCAACCGCCGGCGACCTCTACCTCTACGGGCTCCGGCCCTCGGGCGAGCCGCCCACGGGTCACGCGCCCAACGCGCTCGCGCTCATCCTCGGGGCGTTCGCGCTGCTGCACCTCGGCGGTGCCGCCGCACTCGTGGCTCGGCGGCGCCGGTAGCGCGTCGGGGCAGGCGCCGACGCGTCGCCCTCACCCCTTCCGCGGCAAGACCACCTCCCGGCCGCGCACATCAAGCAGCACGATGCGCTCGATCGGCTCCCCCGTGGTGACTACCAGGGCCACGCCCCTCGCGAGTGGCACGATTCGGGTCCCCAGTCGCAGCGACGCGCCCTCCCGGCCGCTGACGAGGGTGAACTCGGCGCCATCCCCCCGCTGCCTCATCTCGATCCTCCACTCGCCCGACTCGAAGACGACGGCGTCCTGGGCGGCCAGCCGCATGGGCTCGTCCGCCGCCGCGCCGGTCGCGTCCTCGTCCTCCAACCAGAACCCCTGCTCCGACTCGTCGTGGGCCAACTCTCGAGCGGCGCGCCTGAAGGTGCCAGCTCGGGCAACCGCGCGCATGAATCGCGCCGACTCCAGCGCCTCTTCCAGGGTGTTTCGACTCATGGGCTACCTCCGTGAGCGCCCAGTCGGGCACGAAGCTCGGGAACACACTCGACCAGGACCTCGATGACCGCCTCGGCGACGCGCGCGGGAACGTCGGCGTCGGGCGCGTCGGAACCCATCGCGGCGCCGATCGCGTCGACGAACTCCTTGGTGCACTTCGCCACCGCTCGATTCACGGCGACCTTGTGCTTGAAGCGAGGGTCTCGCTGGACGATCTCGTCGTATTGCAACCCCTCCGCGAGCATCCCCATCAGGGCGCGAGCCTCGTCGTCAAGGGCATGCCAAGCACCAAGCACCGTCTGGCGGACGGCGATGTGGTCGGCGAGCGACGGGTGGGATGGCCCCGGCGGTTCCTCCGCCTCGGGAACGGGAAGTACCGCCTCGAGGACCCACGTGAGTTGCGCCTGCGTGAGCGCCCCACCCCGGACCAGGGCATCGCGAATGAGCGTGTCGAGGTCCTGCGTCTTGAGCGCCCGGAGGCCGGATGCCAGGTGTTCGACGGGCACGCGCGCGGTCGGCCCCCGGGTCGGGACGGACCACCGGACCGGTGCCCCCGCCGTCGGCGCCACCGCGACCCGGCGCAGCGCCAACCCGACGTCACGGTAGAGATTGGCGCGCCACCGCAACATCGGGTGGGACGCGAGGTTGTGCTCGTAGTCCGCACGGAGGATTTCTCGTGTGATCGATAGCTTGGCGTAGAAGCTGTGGTATCGAATCGTTCGACCGTCGAACTGTTCCTCGACGTAGGTCGTAAAGGGAGGGCGCCCGAGGAAGGGGAACCGTCCCTTGCTGACACGGCTGCAGGTCGCAAACACGCGGTGGGCTAGATCCACGAGCGCGTCTGGGGTTCGGCGACCGAGCGCAAAGTAGGCATCGGGGTACGCGCGGCTGGCAGATTGCACGTGGCGGTGGAAGTCCTGGAGCAGTTCGCGGCCGTCGTCCAGCGCGTTCACGAAGTTGCGCACGCGCGAAGGAAGGGGGTCGGTGGCGGCAAGCACAGCGGTCTCCGCAGAACGCTCCGGATCATAGTCGATGTGGGTGGCGGCGAGGCGCATGGCTCCACATCAAGGGGCGCCGTCGAGGCGGGTTACACGTCGAGGGCATGGACGACGATGCGTTCGAGACCCTGTCGCCGGGAACCGAGGTCGATCGGTACGTTGTCGAAGGCTTGATCGCGAGTGGCGGCGTGGCGACCGTCTACCGCGTCCGCCACGCATCGTTGCTCACCGTACACGCTCTCAAGGTGGTTCACGACGCCGCCCCGTCGGTTCGTGACCGCCTACTCCAAGAAGGAAAGCTCCAGGCCCGGCTCAGGCACCCAAACATCGTGCCGGTCACCGACGTGCTCGTCGTGCGCGGCCACCCGGCCCTGCTCGCGGAGTTCGTGGCGGGCGGCTCCCTCCGCGGGCGACTGCACGCCGGCGCCCTGGACACGAGGGAGGCCGAGCGCATCTTGCGCGGGGTCGTGGCCGGCGTGGGCCACGCCCACGCCGAGGGCCTCGCCCACCGCGACCTGAAGCCCGACAACGTGCTCCTGGACGACACCGACGCGCTCGTGGTGCCCCGCGTTGCCGACTTCGGCATCGCCCGCTCGCTGGTCGACGCCGCCGGTCGCCCGCGCCTCACGCGCACCGGAGAGGTCATGGGAACGCCCTCGTACATGGCGCCCGAGCAAGCCCGGAACCTGCGCGACGCCGACCACCGTTCCGACATCTTCTCGCTGGGTGCCCTGTTCTACGAGATGGTGTGCGGCGCCCGGGCATTCCCGTCGGCAGACATGCTGAGCACCTTCCGCTCGGCCTCGACGGCCGACTTCATCGCCCCGGGACGGCTCCGGCCCGACCTCCCTGAACGACTGGCGCGCGTGATCGTACGCTGCCTCGAGCCCGAACCGACCAGGCGCCCCCAGAGTTGCGACGAGTTGCTCGACATCCTCGACGGTCGCGACGCGGCGACTCCGCCTCGGATGATCGCGCTCCGCGACACCTGGGACCCGGACGAACTCACCATGGACGCCTCGGCGCCGGTGTCCACGCGGGTCACGGCCGAACCGGAGATCGGCTCGGGTGCTGCGGTGGTGGCGCTGTTCTCCGACGTCACCGGGGCGGGGCACGCCCTCGACGTCCTGGTGGACCGTTCCACGCAGCCCGGATCCCACGGGCCCGAGGAGTGCTCCGCCGAGGTCCGCTCCGCCGCCGACATCGCGGTGGCGGTGGGTACCCGCGGCACCACCGGGTCGCGCGGCGTCCGCTGGCAGGTCCGTGGCGGATCGGTGCGCCTGTCCGGCGAGTCCCTCGGCCTCGCGATCGCCATCGCCACCAGGTCGCTCGCGATCGGCACACCGGTGCCGCGCGGCTGGGCGATCACGGGTTGCCTGGACCTCGACGGCCGGGTGCGTCCGGTCGAGGCCTTGCCCGCAAAACTGCGTGCCGCCGCCGCCGGCGGGATCACCGACGTCGTCGTGCCGCGCGCCTCCACGTTGCCCGCCGCGCCCGCCGGCGTCCGCGTCCACGCAGCGGCCACCTTCGCGGAGGCGGCCGCGCTGGTCTTCGGCGAGCACCAATCGCCGATGACGGCGAGCGCGGCCAACGCGCCGACCGTCAGCCAGCGGCCGTCGCGGAGATTTTGGCTCGCGATGGCCGCGGTGGTGGCCGTCGCCGCCGCGTTCTATCTCCTCGAATCCTGACCCGGATCCTAGGACTACCAGCGCACCACGAAGGATGTCACGCCGACCACCAGCGCAACGCTTGCCGTTACGCCCGCGCCGACGACGAGGCCATGATTCGTAGCGTATAGGCTCTCGAACTCCCCCAAGTTACCGGGGGCCGGTTCCAGAGCGTCGTAGTCAGCCCGCACCGCGCCCGCCACGCCGTACAACACGCCCGACACCACCAGGCCGCCGAGCGACCCATAGAGCAACGGCTTGTTCGGGCCCGAGCGGACCGCCGACGACGAGGCTGGAGCGTTGCCTCCACCCGGGGTGGCGGCCAGGTTGGGCCCGGCCGAGAGGGCGGCCGTCGGCAGCGGCGCCACGGGCTGCGATACCGCGGCCAACGGTGGGGAGAGCTGGGCGATCAGCGGGGGTAGGGGATCGGAGGCCTGCAGGCAAAACGTGGTGACCACGGCACCGGTCGCGTCGAAGAGCTGGAAGATCACCGGCCGATCGGTGGGACGGGCGGGGGTGTCGCGACCATCGAGGCGAAGGCTGCCCTGCACCGCAGGAATGGGCGCGAAGCTCGCCACCGCCACCGGCGCCATGTCGTAGAGCACGCGGGCGGGGTGCGCCTGCGGCACCAGGGTGGCGGGGAGCACGAAGTTGGGCTCGAGCGTCCGGGCGGCCGCGAAGGAGCGGATCGCGGAACCCTCGTCCTGGAGCAAGAACGCCCTGAGTCCCGCCACCCGGTGGAACCGGGCCGCGAACGTAGGCGTGACCGCGTCGCGCACGCAGGACAGGTCCGTCAGCGCCCGGTCGGCTGCGGCGACCACCCTCGGCTTGTCTCGCTTCTCGAAGGCCGTCTCGGCGTCGCCGAGCAGCACCGACACCTCTGCCGTCGTAACAGTAACCTCGCAGGGTGCGGCCTCGGCATAGGGAACCAGCAGGGCGGTGATGAACATCAACGTCTCCGTCAAGGGGTGCACCCGCTCACGACGTCGCAGGCGAACGACGCGTCGTCGCCGTAGTTGCCGACGAAGGTCGAACCCGATGTGTCGATGGTGTAAACGTCGTTGGGTGAATTGTTGGTCGTACCGAGCCAGTCGCAGGTGTCGGAGAGCAGGTTGTTGTTTTCAGAGCTCGCGGCGCCGTACATGTAGATGCCCCCTCCTTCGCCACTGGCGTTGTTGCCCAGAAACCAGCCGCGAGGCCCGAACTCCCGTAACACTCGACGGCGGCCGTGGCATTGTTGTCGGGCGCCACGAACGCTCCGCCGCCGCGGGTGGCCGTGTTCCCGGACACCGAGGTGTCGGTGAAAACGGCCGTCCAGTGCTGCATGTACAGCCCGCCCCCGTCGTCGGACGCGGCGTTGCCACTGATCGTGACATTCGTGGCCAAGATGTCGGCCTCGTAGATCCAGATTCCGTCGGCGTCGCGAGCAAATGTTGTTGTTGACTCTGGGGCCACAGCTAGATCCCTGACGTCGACCGCCTCGTCACAGTCGTTGTCGACCCCGTCGCACACCTCCGCGGCGCCCGGATTGACGTCGGCGTCGGCGAACCACGTGCTCGCGTCGGCCGCGTCGCTCTCGTCCACGTTGCCGTCGCAGTCGTCGTCGGTCGTGTTGCAGTGCTCGGCCGCAGCAGGGTTCACCGCGGCGTCGGTGTCGTCGCAGTCGGTCGCGTACACGGCGAAGCCCTCCGGGCGTTCGCACGCGGTGACGCTGGACTCGGGCCACCCATAGCCGTCGCCGTCGGCATCCGGGTACCACTCGACGAGGCAGCTCGCGTCGGCAGCGGTGTCGAGGTCGGGCCCGCCGAGCTCGGCGACCAGCGCCTCGTGGTCGTCGGCCGAGATCCAGAAGCAGGCGGTGGCCGCGAGCAAGATTGCCGTGGTCATCTCGACCTCTCCAGCCGCCGCTATCGCACGTCAACCCGGGCCGCCACGAGCCCGGTTATAGCGCCCTTCGGAGCGACAGTGGAACTAGCCCCGGGTGCGGAGCTCGACCGGTACGCTGTGGAGGCGCTGATCGGCGAAGGCGGGATGGCGGTCGTGTACCGGGTGCGCCACCGCGCCCTCGGGTCGCTGCACGCGCTCAAGGTGCTGACCGTCACCAGCCCGAAGTTGCGTGACCGGTTGGTGCGCGAGGGACGAGTCCAGGCAACGTTGCAACACCCCAACATCGTAGGTGTCACCGATATCATCGACGTCCAGGGCGCCCCGGGACTCATCATGCAGTTCGTCGACGGCCCGTCGCTGGAGGCGTGGCTCGAGGAGGGCCCCCAGCCCCTGTCCCAGGCCGAGCGGATCTTCCTGGGCATTCTCGACGCCGTAGAAGCCGCTCACGCCGTCGGGGTCATCCACCGCGACCTCAAGCCTGCGAATGTCCTACTGGCAAGGCTGCCGGGTGGGCTGGTTCCGCGCGTCGCCGACTTCGGGATCGCGCGGGCGCTGAGCGAGGGCGAGGTGATGCGCGCTACCCGCACCGGCGCCGCGATGGGGACGCCGGCGTTCATGGCACCGGAGCAGATCCGCGACGCGAGGAGCGTGGACCACCGCGCGGACGTCTTCTCGCTCGGCTGCATCCTCTACGAGATGGTCACCGGCACGCCAGCGTTCGGGGGAAACAGCGTGCTCGACGTGTTCGAGGCGATCAGCAGCGGCCGCTACGTCCCTCCCCTCGACCGGACGGCGACCCTGCCGCCGGGCCTTGCCAATGCCATCGAGGGCGCGTTGGTCGCCGACCGTGAACTGCGGATACCCGACTGCGCAACACTGCGCGCCGTGATTCGTGGGGAGCGAGTGTGGGCCGTCGCCGCGCCGACGCCCCGCCCACCGGCGGCGCGACACCCCGGCATCCCGGGGGGACCCGACACCCTCGACCCGCGCCCCGGCGCCGCGGCCGCGACCATGGGGTTCGAGGACGACGGTCCGCCGGACGCTGCAGCTCCAACCGTGATCGCCCCGCTGGCTCGGCGGGCGCGCTGGGTACCCGCAGCGTCGGCCCGTACGGCTACGGCTGCCTCATCGACACCTCGTGCGGCAGCGGCTACTGG
>CAYHRZ010000211.1:0-8562 GCA_964359125.1 uncultured Klebsiella sp.
CGTGGTGGCGAGCAACAACATGCCGATCATGAAGAACTTGAAGACGCCGAAGCTCACCACGGAAGGGGAGAACGCGTGCCAGAAGCCGAGGTACACCGGCTCCACTGCGGCCAGCAGAGCGGGAAAGAGTAGGGCAAAGGCTCCGATGCTCACTTCGAGGATGGCGTAGGCACGGAGCGGCCGCGCCACCCGCGGCGCGTAGTGGGCGCCCAGCGCGCCGCCCAGGGCGAGCCCGGTCATGAACGCCGCCAGCACGGTGGCGATGGCGAACTGCGACGTGCCGAAGATGCTGTGCAACTCCCGCGACCAGATCGACTCGTAGACCAGGCCGGCCGCCCCGGAAACGAAGAACAGGGCGGCGAGGCGATTCACGGCCGGCGCCGGTAACGCGCCGCCCCGCCGCCGCCCGCTAGCGGGCGAGATCCCCGGACGTGTAGACGGTGCTCATGCCGCTGCCCGCGTCGTCCATCGCGTCGTGGAACGTGGGCATGAAAACGTAGGCGGCCGCCACGATCGCGACGCAGAGCACGGCAATCACCAGCGCCCATTCGACGGTTGACTGGCCACGGCGTCGCACGGCAGCAGTATAGCGCGATAGCTTCGCGGGGACGCCGCTGGAATCGATGTACCCGCACCAGAAGCTCGAGTGGACCCAGGAGCGCTTGGAGGAGCGGCTCGCCGAGGCGCCCGACGACACCGCGGCGCGCTCGGAGTTGGCCCGGGTTTGCCTGTCTCGTGCCATGTACCACAACGGCGGCGAGCCCCTCGCCGCCACGGCTTTGCAGCACGCCAAGCGGGTGGTGCACGACGAGCCCGAGAGCCCTGACGGGCACGTGCTCTGCGGCGCCGCGCTGGTAGCCCTGGACCGGCCCGACGGCGCCCAGCGCTACCTCGACGAGGCCCTCCGCCTTGGCCCCGAGCGGGCCGACGTGCACCTGGCCCTCGGGGCGCTCTACCGCGCCCAGAAGGACCTCCACCTCGCCATCAAGCACCTCGAGAACGCTTGCCGCGCCGCCCCCCAGAGTTGGGAGGCGCAGTTGTTGTTGGGACGTACGCTTTCGGAACGGGCTCGGCAGGTGGGCGGGACCCGCCTCGTGGAGCGCGCGCAGTTCCACCTCGTGCAGGCGCTGGCCCTGGAGCCGAGCCCGGACCTGCTCCCGGTCCTGATGCGCGACCTCGGCTTGTTGTGCCTCGCCACGGGTCGCTACCGCGACGCCGAGAAGCTGTTCGTGCGCCTGCGCCAGCACCCCCGCTTCTCGGCCTCCGCTCGCAAGCACCTCGGCCACGTGGCCTTCGCCCTCGGCAAGTACAAGGGCGCCATCCAGCACTACCGCCAGTACCTCGAGGGCGTGGCCGCGCACGGGCACGGCGAAGACGCCACCGTCCTGGCGCAGATTGGCATGGCCTACATGCACCTCGGCGAGTTGGAGAAGGCGCGCGAACACTGCAACCGCGCCCTGCTCCTGGACCCCAACCTGTTGTCGGCGCGGCACGCGCTGGGGTGTGTGCTGGTGGAGGAGGGGCAGGTCGGCGACGCGATCCGCGTCTTCCGCGACACGCTGCAGGACCACCCCGACGACATGGTCAGCTACGTGGAGCTCGCCCGCACCCGGCGGCGCGCCGGCGACGTGGGCTGGTTGCAGCGGGCGCTCCACGTGGAGGTGGGCGGCTTCGACCAGTTGCCCCTGACCGGTGGGGAGGCGGCGCCCCGCACCATCGCCCGTCGACGGATCAGCGTGCTCCTCGAAGAGCTGCGCGCCGTGGGTCCCAGCTCGGTGAGCGCCGTCCTCGCGGTGATCGAGGCCACGGAGGAAGAGGGGTTGCGGTTCGCCCTCTGGGAGGCCGCGTGCGCCCTCGCCGCGGGCCACGTGGCCGACGAAGTGGGGGCCCGCCTGCGGGAGCCCGGGAAGAGCTTCTCGGTGGCCCTGGGGCGCAACGCGCTGGCGGCGGCGGCCTACATCCCCGAGCCGGCCCTGACGGCGGGCCTGAACGTCACGATGGACGACATCCAGCGCGCCGCGGTGGAGCGCCGCGGCAACGCCGGCGACCTGGCGGCCCATCGCCGGGCCGTGGAGTCCGAGCGAGAAGTCGCGCGCGCCTGGCAGGCGATCCTCCTCCTCGCCGTGGGCACCCGGCGCAGCCGCTCGGCGCGCCAGCTCTTCTCCACCTGGGGCGCCGGCGTCGACGGGGAGTTGGGCGTGGCGGTGGCAGCCGCGCAGGCGATGTGCGGCGAGCCGGAGGCCGCCCGTGCTCTGCACCGGCGCGCGCAGGAGCGCGGTGCCGCGGTCATGGTCGACAAGCTCCTCGCCCGGGTCACGCCCCCGGCCCAGCCCGGCGAGCCACAGCCCGTGGGCAGTGGCGACGTGCGGTGCACCGTGTGCGGTCGAGGGACTGCCGAAGCTGCGCCCCTTCTATCGGGGAGCAACGCCGTCTTGTGCGCGGTGTGCGTGGGCGAACTGATGCGCGACCGCCGCGGGTCCGCCTCGCCCGACACCGCGAGTTGTCACCTCTGCGGCCGCACTCCCTTCGAGTCCCGCGGCGTGTGGCGAAAGGGCGGCATCGACGCCTGCGCGAACTGCCTCGAGTTCGCGGTGGGGCTGCGCGAGCGCGACGAGGTGGACCGGTTCCTGCAAACCTGGTAGCGCCCTCAGTCGGGTAGGTCCTGCAGCGCCAGTCGCGAGCAGGAGACACGGCGCAGGTAGCTCTCGTAGTCGAAGTCGGGGCTGTTGGCCTCGTCGTGACAGGTCCGGCAGGTGGCCTCGGTCACGGCCCGTCCCCGGCTGCCGTCCTGGTTGGCGTGCGCCCGCATGGGGCCGTGGCAGGCCTCGCACTGCACGGCCTTGTAGGCTTCCACCTTGCGCGGCTCCAGCTCCGAGAAACCGCCCGGTTCGCTGAAGCCCGTGCTATGGCAGCCGGCGCACTCGGGGTTGTCGGCCGATTTACGGCCCTCCAGGGACTCCCAGGCGCGGGCGTGGTCGTCGAACCCCCAGCTCGCGATTCGGTCGCGGTGGCAGGCGGCGCAGGCCGCCGTCGTCCCGTAGGGCGAGCCGGTGGGCCGGGCCACCTCGGCGGCGGCGCTAACCAGGCGCACGCGGTGGAAGGCCTCGACCAGGGGGTCCACGGCGGAGGCCCCGTCGAGGTCCGGTGACAGCGGCCGCATCGAGAGGAACGCGATGTTCCGTCCCTCGGTGGAGCGCTCGAGTTCGCCGCGGTTCCGGGCCACGGCCAGGGGCGCCTGGTCGGGCAGCGTGGCGCCGCGGTCCCCGCGCTCCCGTGCCAGCGCCACGTCCTTCCACACGCCCTTGTCGACCGGCTGCCAGGGCGAGGGGTCGCTGCCCAGGAAGAGGTGGATCACCGACAGGTAGCGCCCCCGGTCGGGCGTCTCGATGACCGGCGCCCCGCGCGTCGCCTTCGGCTCCTCGTACCGGTCCCCGCTGGTCGACAGCACGGCGCCCAGGCCCTCGACCCCCTCCGCCACGGCGGCGTTGACGGCGGGCGAGGCGTTCGAGAGCACCACCCAGGTGTCGACCTCGCCGCGCATCGCCGCGCGGACGGCATCGGTGGCCTCGGTGAGGGTGAGGCCCTCGGCCTTGCCCGCCAGTCCAACCACGCCCAGCCTCACGCCACCGCGCTCCAACACTCGGCTGGCCGTGAAGTCGCCGGGCCAGTTGGCCGCGAGCCCGCCATGCTGCTTCACCCGCGCCTCACCGAGCACACGCAGGTCGGCCCCGCTGGGCGTCCAGGCGTCCAGCCCGGTGGTGAGCGCCATCGTGAGTACCGCCGTGGCGCGCTCGTCGGCGCGGCCTCGTCCGCGGTCGGGGTCGCCCTTCACCAGCATCTCGCCGGCGTCGAGCACGAACAGGGGCGGGTCGTCGGCCTCGCGGTAGCGATCGAGGAGCCGGTGGCGGCGGGCGAAGCCGCCGTAGGGCGTGGTGGGGCAACCGCACGGCTCCACCTCGCCGCGGACCTCGCCGGTAAAGGCGATGGTCAACTCGCGGAGTGGCCTCGGCTCGCCGCGCGGCGGTCCGTCCGCGTCGACCCGAGGCGGCAGCGTCGGCAAGGTGCTGGTGGGCACCGACAAACTGTCGGGCGCGCAAGCGAGGAAGAAGGCGAGGAACGTGTGCATGCCAGGATTCGGTGACGACCGGCGCGGGTGCGCGAGCCTCTCATATAGTGTGCCGGCCTCGGGAGACGTGATGATCAGCTGGTTGACCTTCATCGCAAGCGCGAGCGCATTTGCCCCGGTCGAAGAGGTGTCGCAGGGCATTGAGCCAACCCGGCTCTTCGTCACGCACGTGCCCGCCCAGCTGGCGCTGGCCCGGCAACCGTCCTGGGTGGAGTTAACCCGGGGAGAAGGGCGCGGCTGGTCGGCGCGTTTCGACGAGGCCACCGGCACGGCGCACCGGGCCTGGGGACCCGGCATCTCGCTGGGCAACGTCGCAAGGCGCGCGAACGTCGTGGCCGCGCTGGACGCGTTCCTCGAGCGGCAGCACGAGGTGGTGGGCGTGCATCCCCGGCAGTTGTCGTTGCGCTCCGCGAACTACGTGGCGCGGCTCGACACCTGGTACGTCGAGTACGACCGCGTGGTTGGCGGCGTGCCGGTTTGGGGCGCCGGCGTGACGGCTCGGGTGCGGGGCGGAAAGCTCGTGCTGCTGGGCCTCGACACTCACCCCGGGGCGGAGGTGGGGCAGGCCGAGATCAGCGCCGACGACGCGTACGTGGTCGCCTCGCTGGACGGGCCGGCGGGGATGGCTGACCACGAGTCTTTGAGTACCGCCCTCCGCGTGTTGCCCGAGGACGCCGGTGGCGGCTTGCGGTATCGCCTCGTGTACGAAGTTCGCACGCGCACCGAGCAGCCGGTCGGTCGCTGGGTCAGTTTCGTCGACGCCTACACCGGCGAACTCGTGGCCTACTACAACGAGGTTCGCTTCCTGACCGGCACCGTGTACGGGCAACACCCGCTGCGGACCCTCGACGGGAACAACTGCACCAGCGGGTTCCCGTTGGTCACGGTTGTGGGCAGCCTGACGGGATCCGGGGTCGACGCCGACGAGTCGGGCGCCTTTGCCCTCCCCGACGACAACGCGGGCGTCACCTACCTCGACGGCAAGTACCTCGAGGTCCGCAACCGGGCCGGCGACGAGGGCGAGTTGTCGGTGACGGGTCCGGCGCCGACCTGGACGACCGCAGCCGCCACCCTCGCTGAGATCGCCAGCTACGCCTTCGTCCACCAGGTGCGCGACTGGTCGCTCGACATCGCTCCGGAGGTCCGCATGGCGACCGAGGAGTTGGTGTCGAACGTGAACGGCAACGGGAGCTGCAACGCCTACTACGACGGGAACCTGAATTTCTACGCGGCCGGCGGTGGCTGCAACAACACCGGTGAGATCGCCGACGTCAACTACCACGAGTGGGGTCACGGCTTTCACTACTACAGCTTGCAAGGCGGTAGTTTCGATGGGAGCGTGGGCGAGGGCGTGGGTGACGCGGTGTCGGCCTTCCTCACGGGCGACGCGACCATCGCGCCGTACTTCATGACCAACGGCAATGGCATCCGCGAGGTTTCGAGTGACCGGGTGTACCCGGACGACGTCGTCAACGAGGTGCACGAGGACGGCCTGATCTTCGCGGGCGCGGTGTGGGACCTGTGGGAGAACCTCCTGGACACCTACGGCGAGTCCCGCGAGGAGCGCGGCGAGGCCTGGCGCGTCACGTCCACGTTGTTCGCCGACGCGCTCAAGGCCGGACCGACGATCGAGTCGGCCTACGACGAGTTCGTGGTGGCCGATGACGACGACGCCGACAGCTCCAACGGGACACCGCATTTCTGCGAGATCGCGGAGGCCTTCGGGCGGCACGGGCTCGGTCCGTTGGCCGGCGACGGGGCGATCGCCGTCGACCACGTGGCGCTGGGCAACCGGGCGGAGGGCAGCGGCATCGAACTCGGCGGCGGCGTGGTGAACCTCGCCTCGGCCTGCCTCGACTACACCCTGGCCACGGTCGACGTGGTCTACAGCCTGGACGCGGGCACCACCTGGCTGCGTGAGCCGGCGTCGGTGAACGGCAGCGATTTCTCGGGCCTGCTCCCCGAGGTCCCGGTGGGCACGATCGTGTCGTACTACTTCGACGTGGGCGGCGCCGACGGCAGCGAGACGAGTTGGCCGAGCGGGGGGTTCATCGCCCCGTTCACCTTCTACGTCGGTGAGCTCGAGGAGCTCTACTGCGAACCCTTCGAGGGGGTCGACGACGGCGGCTACACCCACGAGCTGGTTTCGGGCCGGGACCGCGAGGGTGCGGACGACTGGACCTTCGACACCCCCGGGGGCTACGCCGACGATCCCACCTCGGCGTACAGCGGGCGGCGGGCCTGGGGCAACGACCTCGGGGGCAGCAGCTACAACGGCGAGTACCAGCCCGACATCCACAATCGCCTGTCCAGCGTGCCGATCGAGGTGGGCGACGCGGAACTGGTCGTCGTCCAGTACCGTCGGTGGCTCAACGTGGAAGACGGCGCTTTCGACCGGGCTCGCGTGCTGGCCAATGGCGAGGTCTTGTTCGAGAACTACGACAGCGAGACGCGGGATGGCGGCTCGCACACCGCGGACGAGGAATGGGTGCTCCACACCCTGTCGGCGCGGGTGACCGGGCCGGTGACCTTGGCCTGGGAGTTGGAGAGCGACGGCGGCCTGGAGATGGGCGGCTGGAACATCGACGACGTCTGCGTTTACCGGCCGATCGGCTCGACCACCGCCGATCCGGGCGACGAGCTGCCCACCGACGAGGGCGCCGACGTGGGCGACACCACCATCGACATCTCCGGCGCAAGCGGGTGCGGGTGCAACGCGGGCGCGCCGGCGGGCGGCGCGGCCCTCCTCGCGGCGGCGGCCCTGGCCGGGATACGACGCCGGCGGTGAGCAGGCCGGCCGCGAGCAGCAGCCACGCGTGGTGGGCCCCCTGCCTGGTGGGGGCCTTGCTGGCGTGGGCGCCGCGTGCGCGGGCGGAGATGCCGTTGCCCGACTACCGTGTGGTGGTGGCGGAGGCGGCGGGGAGCGAGGTGGCGCGCCTGGCCCGCGACGACAGCGCGGAGGCGGCGGAGCGTTTTGCGGGGCGCTGGATGCGGGTGGTGGGTGAGAGCGCCCGGGTCCAGTACGAGCTGGGCCTCGCCTGGCGCCTCGCGGGCGACGACCGGCGCGCCGCGTCGTCGATCGACCGCGCGGTGCACCTGGACCCGGAACTTGCCGCCGCGCGCTACGACCGCGGCGAGATTCGCCTGGCGGCGGGTGACCTGGAGGGCGCGGCGGACGACTTCGCCACGGTTGCGCGACTCGAACCAACGGCCTGGCCTGGCTGGTTCCGAGTGGCCGACGTCGCCTCCCGGCGCGGCGACGCGGCAGCCTTCGAGACGGCGCTACTCAAGGCCTTTCGGCATGGATTCTCGACGCGGCTGGTGGCGCAGGATCCCCACTGGCGGGGACTCGCCTCCGACCCCACGATCGGCCCCACGTTCCGTCGCCTGGTGGTGGTGTACCAGGGCGACGGCGCGTTGGAGGAATTGAGGCTGCCTTGACGCGCGGCTTTTCGTCGCGCACGTGGTGCGATACAACGCGCCGGTGACGATGTTTCCGCTGTTGTTGGTCTTGTCGTCGGAAGCGCGAGCGGGCGACGACGGCTTCGACCGTGATCCCGAGGGCATCGGCATCGGGATCCTACTCGGGGAGCCTACCGGCTTCTCCGCCGCCTGGCGTCCGGGCGGCCGCTTCTGGGTCGACGGCGCGGTGGCCTGGTCCTTCCCCAGTTTTGCCCAGTTCCACGCCGACGCCTGCGTCGACTTGAGCGACCTTCGCACCGCAGATATCCCCAACACCCACTTCCCGGTGTGGTTGGGCGTGGGCCCGAGGATCCGCGTGGGCAGCGGCAGTGGTTACGACGGCGTGAACCTCGGCGTCCGCGTGCCGATCGCCATGGGCGTCTGGCACGACAAGGTGCCCATCGAGGGCTGGGCGGAGCTCGTCCCCGTGGTCGGCGTCTGGCCCAAGACCGAGCTCAGCCTCGACGGTGGCATCGGCGCTCGGATCTACTTCCCCGCCGGGCGGCAAGGCCCACGGCTGAGCAGCCCCGAACCCGACGAGTACTAGGGGCGCCGAAAACGGCGAGGGCCGCCCAGGGCGCATGTCCCCGAGCGGCCCCGCGTCGGCTAGCCCGGGACCCACGGGGGCCCCGGGCATCGCGCACCGGGCTAGTGGCTGTGCCCGCCGCCAGCCTCGTCGTCGTCGGACTTGTGCTCGGCCACCATGGCCTCGGTGGTGAGCAGCAAGGACGCCACCGAGGCGGCGTTCTCCAGCGCGGCGCGGGTGACCTTGGTGGGGTCGATCACACCGGAGGCGTAGAGGTCCTCGAAGTTGCCGGTGGCGGCGTTGTAGCCGTAGCCGCCGGTGCCGTTGCGGACGTTCTCGAGCACGATGCTGGCCTCGCCGCCGCCGTTGGCCACGATCTGCCGCAGCGGCTCCTCCACCGAGCGGCGGACGGGTCTCATCGTGTTCCTCGGCTTCAAGCCGACGGAGC
>CAYHRZ010000212.1:0-8522 GCA_964359125.1 uncultured Klebsiella sp.
GGGGGGGGGGGGGGGGGGGGGGGGGGGGGGGGGCGGGGGGGGGGGGGGGGGGGCGCGGGGGGGGGGCCCCCCGCGGCGCGCTTAGGCGGGGCGGATGCCGGGCCCGATCTTCTTCCACGGTCTCGAGAGCGGGCCCGGGGGCACGAAGGCGCGGTGGTTGGCCGAGCGCTACGGCGCGGTGACGCCGGACCTCGGGACCAGCACCGCCCTGCTCGAAGGCCTCGGCGCCGCGCGGCTGCTCGACCTTGCGCTCGAGCGTGCTCGCACCGCCCTCGTGGCGGTGGCGCCGGGCGTGGTGGTGGGATCCTCGTTCGGCGGCGCGGTGGCGTTGTCGCTCCTGGGCGAGGGTCGGTGGTCCGGGCCCACGGTGCTCTTGGCGCCGGCGTCGCAGCTTGGATCCCGGCGGCTGGCGCTGCCTGCGGGTGCGCGGGTGGTGGTGATCCACGGGGAGCTCGACGACACCGTGCCGGTGGAGCACTCGCGGGAGCTGGTGCGGGGCACAGGGGCCAAGCTGCTCGTCGTTCCCGGCGGCGACCACCGGCTCGACGCCGTGCTCAGCGACGGCACCCTGGCGGCGGTGATCGACGGGCTCGGGGCGGTGCCCCGGTCCCGGTGAGCGTCGCGGCCGCCGCCGGGCGGGAGGGCAATTCGGGGCGGGACCTTGTCGCCCGGGCGATCCGGGTGCATGTAGGAGGCTCCACGGGCCGCGAGGCCCACTTCCCTTTCCGGGGGCGTACCGGTTTCGACGAGGTGACGGACGGCCGACGGGCGTGGCAAGTGTGGTTCCACTATGAGCGAACCAAAACCAAGCTGCCAACAACAGCGACCACTTCAGCGAGGCCCTCGCGGCTTAGTTGAAGTCCGGTGGCCATTACGAGCCGCCGGCATCTGATCCGGAGCTGCCGAACCGGGTTGGGTGTAATCCAGGCACGCAGTGACTCCGCGGCCGAGCAACCGGCGGACGATCGAAGTTCAAACAGGGCGCTCTGACGGTCGCCAAAGGCGACGACACTCGCCGGAGAGTTTCCGGAAGGCCACGTATCTCGAGAGCTAGAAGGCGCTTCGGACGCGGGTTCGACTCCCGCCGCCTCCACCACTTGAAACCATGCTTCGCCCGGCCTAATCAGCCGGGCGAAGTCGTGTCGGTGGGGCACTTCCACCAGAACTCCACCATGTTCTCCGCCACGGCGCACCGGTGCGCGGGGATACCCATCCACTGATGGACGAGTCGTCACCTTGAGCCTGGCTGCGTTGATGGCGTGCGGTTTCCTCCGCTCGCAGGCCGACCCGCCCCCCGCCGTGCAGGCGACCCCCCCGGTCGACGCGCCCGTGGACGTCGCCGCGCCGCCCGAGGTTCTCGTCCCTCCCTCGGCGCCTCCTGCGGCCCGGTGCCCAGCGCCCGACCCGGCCGCGCTCGTCGCCGCGTCCTACGCCCCCTACACCACCGGCGGCGCACCCGCGCCGGCCCTGCTCGACGCCACGTGCTGGTCGATCGGTACCCGCGCGAGGTTGGAGGCGGCGTTGGACAAAGCCGCGGCTGAAGGCGAATATGCTCCGCCGGGCTTCGACCCGATCGTCGACGCGCAGGACTGGGAAGTGACGAACCTGCGCGTCCGGGTCGTCGACGCCGGCACGGTGGAGGCCTCGTTCCAGAACTTCGGGTCGCCCGTCACCGTCACCTGGGAGGTGGTGAACGAGGGCGGTGGATGGCGCGTCGTCGACCTGCGATTCGCGACCGGGCGGACCCTCCTGGGGTCCCTCTGGTGAGCAGGGCGACCGGCTCGAACGGGCGGGGCAGCTTCAACCACGCTTCCTCGAAGCGCGCGGTGCGCTCGGTCAACCACTCGCGCACCCACGGGCGGCTCCACTCGCGAGACGGCTGCGCTGCCTCGAGCGTGGACGGGCTACCGGGTCCGGCCGGACTCGACGACATGGCCGCACGCTCGGACGACGGCGACGCGTGGCGCTGGGCGCATCACGCCGCCGCTCCCTTCTAGACCCTGGCGATTGTCCGGTGCGAGCCCCGCGCGGCGAGACGATCCGCGCCCCGGCGTGCTACTCGACGGGGGATGAACGTTGTCGTCTTCGCGCTCGCCTGCTCTGGCGACCAGGTCATCATCACCGGCGACACGCCGGTCGACACCGGGCGCACGGTCGTCGACGACTCCGTGGAGACCGTCCCCGGCGACACCTCGTCGCCCGACGACACCGGCGACACCGCCGAGATGCCCAGCGACGACGAGCTCTACGAGGCCTTCTTCGACGTCAGCGTGATCCAGGAGGTCGATATCGAGCTTTCGCAGGCGTCGATCAACCGGCTCAACAACGTCGACGGCCGGACCTACGTCGAGGGCAACGTGGTCGTCAACGGCTACCGTTTCGACAACGTGGGCGTGCGGTTCAAGGGATCCTCGACCTACACGGACCTCGACTGCGGCGACGGCTACTGCAAGGCGAGCTTCAAGATCAAGTTCGACGAGTTCGTGGAAGGCCAGAAGTTCGGGGACCTCGAGCGCGTCACCCTCAACAACATGGTCTCCGACTACACGCAGTCCAAGGAGGTCATCGTCTACGGCCTGCTGGCCGAGCACTCGCAGCTCGCGTCGCGCGCCAACTACGCGCGGGTGACGCTCAACGGCGAGGCCTGGGGCCTCTACGCCAACGTGGAGACGGCCGACGACGAGTGGCTGAAGCGTCGTTTCGAGGACCCGTCGGGCAACTTCTGGGGAACAGCGTCTTCCTACGGCGACTTCTACGGTGGCTACCTCGACAGCGGGTGGGTGAGCAAAAGTGGCGACGGCGACCAGAGCCAGTTGTGGGCGGTCACCGTGGCGCTCGACAGCTACGGCGGCGACTTCTTCGGCGAACTGGGGGGGGTGATCAACACGGACCAGTGGCTCGACTACTGGGCGTGGTGCGTCGTGACCGGGAACTACGACGGATACCCCTTCCACATCAACGACGTTCTGATTTATGCCGACCCCGCCGACGCGAACCGCTTCGTGTTTGCGCCCTGGGGCACCGACGAGACCTGGGACGAGTACGAGTACACGGGGCAGACCTGGAACGTCGTCGGCGGACGCCTGGGCTACGCCTGCCTGTACGACCAGGCCTGCGTCGACGAGCTCCTGGTGCACATCGAGACCGCGATCGAGCAGTACGACCAGAGCGAGTTGCTCGCGCGCGCCCAGGCGGCCTGGGACCTCACGCAGGACGACGTCCTCCTCGACGACAAGCGACCCTTCACCGCCGACTACGTGTGGTACTACCGCGACTACTACGCGGACCTGATGCCGCGATACGGCGACTACGTGCGGGGCAAGACCGGGCTGTAGGACCGGCTACGGCGCTTTCACGGCGGTATCGGTGCAGGTCCACGCCGCGCTGGACAGGGTGCACGTGAGCGTGCGGTCGACCTGGGGCCCGTGGACCGGGTGGACGAAGCCCTCGAACACCAGCGTGAGCACGGCGGTGGCGTTGTTGTCGCGCATGTCCAGGTAGATGTTCTTGGTGTCGTGAGCGGGGACGTTGTTGCCCTGGACCCAGCCGAAGACGGCGGTCTTGAGTCCCGCGTGGGCCTCCAGCTTGGGCACCACGGTGGTGTCGGTGAGGCGTTCTCCGGGTGGGACGGCCGGGGCGGGTGTCTCGGCGAGCGCGAGCAGGGCGAGCGTGAGCACCGGTTCCATCTCCTCCCCGCATCCTAGCAGGACCTTCCCCGGGGTAGTACGATCCGGCCATGCCATCCCGCTGTCCCCGCTGCGCCAAGCCGCTCGCCGAGACCGACCTCGCGGGGGTTCCCGTCGACACCTGCGCCGCGTGCGGTGGCACCTGGCTGGACCGTGGCGAGTTGGAGTCCGTCCTGTCGCGCAGCGTTCCCACCGCAGCCCCCGCGGTTCGCACGCCCTTCGTGGAGCCGGCGACTCGGTACCTTCCTTGCCCGCGCTGCGGCGACCTGATGACCCGGCGCCAGTACGAACGGTACTCGGGCGTCGTGCTCGACTACTGCAATGCCCACGGCGTGTGGGCGGACCGCGGCGAGATCGACCGGGCGCGTGCTTTCCGCGACGGCGGGGGCGTGGAGCGGCGGGCCGGGCGGGAGGCCGAGGCCGAGGTGCTGGCGCGCAGCGTGGAGCGATTCGGTCGCGACACCAGCGCCCGGGGACAGGTGGGCGATCACTGGATCGACGTCGCGTTCACGCTGTTTTGATCTCCTCGCCGTCGCGCCCCTCGCGGTGGCGCCGCCGCGTCGCCGCGGTGCTGTTCGGCCTCTGCAGCGCCCCGCCCCTGGCCGAGGTGGCGGCCCGCGTGTACCCGCCGGACCCGGGCGCCGCCCTGCTCTACAACGCCCCCGGGGGCACGCCGCCCGACATGTTCAGGTACGACAGCCAGAACCGGCTGGTGCCCAACCCGGGCTTCGACGGCCGCTTCGAGTGGCTCGATCACTCGGTGCGGGTGCGGTTCGACGGCCGCGGCCTGCGTGGCCCCGACGAGCTACCGCCCCAGCCGCGGTGGCTGGCGGTGGGGGACTCCTTCGTGCTCGCTCGCCAGGTCGAGGAGAGCCAGACCTTCATGGCCCTGCTCGGCCCGCGGATGGGCGCGAACCTGCTCAACGCCGGGATGGACGGCAACGGCACGTGGGACAACCTCTCCCGCTACGTCGCCATGGACGCCGTCGTGGAGAGCGGTACCGTCGTGCTGGTGGTCTTCGTGGGCAACGACCCCGACCAGGACCGGGCGCCCGCGATGTTGCCGCGGGTGAGCGATCCCTTCGCGGCGATCCCGCTCCCGCCGCACGCGAGCACCGCCAACAACGCCTTCGCCCGCGCGCGCGGCATGCAGCGGGCCGAACCGACGCTGGAGCAGTTCCTCTACCGGCACAGCGCGGTCTACGCCTGGTGGCGGGTGTACCGCGCGCTCCACGCGAAGGACCCCATGAGCCGGCTCCAGCGCAAGCGGTTCCAGTCGGAGTTGCGTGCCTTTTCCACCGTCGGCGCCGCGGAGGTGCCGGGGTTGGCCGGGGCCACCGGCGAGGCGCTTGCGGCCTTCGTGCGGGTGGCGGCGGCGCGGGGCGACCGGCTCCTCGTCGCGGTGGCGCCCCCGTCCTTCGCCTTGGACGGGCCCACCACCGCGCGCACGCTGGCGACCTTCGGGATGGACCCGGCAACCGCCGAGCCCGACGCGTTGCACGTCGCGGTGGTCGACGAGGCCTTTGCTGCCGGGGCCACGACCTGCGACCTGCGCCCAGCGCTCGCGGCGTCCCGGGCCTCGGGCGACGAGCCCTACTTCCGGTTCGAGGGACACTGGAACCCGACGGGTCACCGGGTGGTGGCCGAGGCGATCGCGGCGTGCGTCGGGGACACGAGCGCGCGCGAGTCGGCTGGTTGAGCGGGTCCGTGCCCGCCCACGGTCCGGCCTCGTGAGCCTCAGCGCGCCAGCGAGGCGGCGACCGACTGTGCCAGCGCGTCGTTGCCCGCCGGGGTGAGGTGGATGGGGTCGGCCTCGAAGAACGCGGTGTCCGGCAATTCCGGTGAGAGGAGCGCCGTCCCGCTGGGGAGCGAGTCGACGGCCAGGGCGTCGAGGTGGGCACGCGGGCGGTCGACCATCGGGAAGGCCAGCACCACGGCCTGCGCGCCGGTGGCCGCTACCCGGCGTGCCAACTCGGCCACGTTCGCGGCGTAGTCGTCGGGCGCCACCCGGGGCACGGTCTTGGTGGCCATGCCACTGGGCGCGGGGCGGAGGGCCCGCACCAGCTTGAACAGGTTGAGGTCCGCGGGCGGCGGGGGGCGGTCGCGGTCGGCCACCAGAGATAGCTCCGCGTCACGCACCAGGAAGCCGCGCACGACGACGCTCGGCTGGGTGGACAGGGCCGCGTCGAGGAACTGCAGGCCTTGCACGGTGGAATACCCGGGAACGCCGCCATTGGTGACGGGACGGCCGAGGTGGTGGGCCAGCCGCGCGGGCCATGCCTCTTCCTCGGCCACCGCCCACCCGAACGTGGTGGAGTCGCCGAGGCAGAGCACGGCGCCCGGTTCCGGCTCGCCGCCGCGCATGCGGGCGCTGCTCGTCCGCACCGAGAACGTCGTGCCTAGCTCCTTCGACGCGACCTCGCGGGCGGGCATCGAGGCGCGCAGTGTCCAAAAACCCCGGGTGTCGCCGTCGTAGAGGCCGGGGTCCGGGATGCCGAGTAGTCGTAAGGTGGCCTCGATCGCTAGCAGAAACAGCGACGCTGTCACGACGCTCATCGCCAGGTTCCGCGCCAGCCGCGTCACGCCGTGAACCAGCCCGCCGCCTCCAGGGCGTCGGCGGTCAGCCCCGCGAGCAACACGTTCCCCTCGAGGGTCGGGTGGCCCCCGTCGAAGAACAGGCCCTCGTTGAGGGAGGGGTTCTCGTCGAGAAAGGCGTAGATCTGGGGGCTCAGGGCGTTCGAACGGTTTGTAAACGTCGTGAGCAGCACGTTGCCGGTGGCGGCGTCGATGACTTCCTGCCGGTTGCCCTCGGAGCGCAACGAGAGCCCCATCTTCGCCTGGGCAGCGTGCACGGCGGGCGTTGTCTCCGTGACCGGCACGTCGCCCATCGCCGCACGGATGGCCGCGTGTTCGCCCGCCCACACGTTCATCCCGTGCGGGTCGAAGGTGCTCACCGGCGGCAGGAACACGTGGAAGCGGGTGCCGGGCATCGCGCGCTTCGCCTCGCGGATGGTCTGCGCGAACTGCTGCCCGGCGTCGGCCGCCGGCCCCGCCGGGGCACGCCGGTTCAGGCACACGCCGTACAGGCCCAGGGTGGGCCCCACCTCGCGGAGGTAGGTCGCCATCGCCGGTAGCCCTTGCCCGGGGACGCCCGCATTGAGCACCTCGACCGCGTGACCGCGCCCGCGCAAGAGCCGCTCCAGGTGGACCGGCCAGGCCTCGTCGTCCTCGACGCCCCAGCCGAACGTGACCGAGTCGCCGATGGAGAGGATGCGCTTGACCCCCTGGGCCGGCGTGGGTGAGAACGCCGGGCCGCGGAGCCGCGCCGCCGAGGTGTTCACCGAAAACGCCCGGGTGCGCCGGGCTGACTTCCGGAGCCGGGGATCCCGGGCTTCTTCCACGCGGTGCGGTCGGTCGAACACCACCATCTGCGCGTCGTGCAGGTCGGGCAAGAGCCAGGGGATTTCGTCGTGCTCCGGCCAGATCCCCACGATGGTGTCGGACTGCAGGCCCCGGCTCTGTCGCGTCCACTGCACGTAGCCGCCCACGCCGAGGGCGCCGGCGGCGACGCTCGCTGCGCCGAGGCGCAGCAGGTTCCTGCGGTTCATCAGCTACAACACCCCGAAACGGTAGGTCGTGGCGAGGATGTCGTCGCCGGGGGCGGTGAGGAACAGCCAGACGATGACGCCGGCCACCACCACCAGCGCGCCACCACCCCACACCAGCAGGTCGGATTTCACCCACTGAGTATGGCGCCGCGGGGCCGATCCTGTCAATGCCCGGGCTGCGCGCGCGGGGGCCCGGGCGATAGTACCCGCCGTGCTCGTCGCCGTCACCGGAGCCAGTGGACACGTGGGCGGCAACTTGGTCCGGGCCCTGCTCGGGGGCGGCCACCGGGTGCGCGCCGTGGTCCACCGGGAGGCACGCAGCCTCGAGGGGCTCGACGTGGAGCGAGTGCCCGGCGACATCGCCGACGAGACCAGCCTGCTCGGGGCCTTCGACGGCGCCGAGGTGGTCTACCACCTGGCGGCGCTCATCTCGATCACCGGCAGCCAGGGCGGCGCGGTGGAGCGGATGAACGTGGCGGGGGCGCGGTCGGCGGCGCGGGCGGCCCGGCAGGTGGGGGTTCGGCGTCTCGTGCACGTGTCCAGCGTCCACGCCTACGCGCACGATCCCGACGTGGTGCTCACCGAGGCGTCCGCCCGGGCATCGTCGACCGCCCCCGCCTACGACCGCAGCAAGGCCCTGGGCGAGGCCGAGGTGCGCGCCGAGGTGGACGCGGGCCTCGACGCGGTGATTGTCAACCCCTCGGGGGTGATCGGCCCGTTTGACTTCGGCCCCTCGCGCTTCGGGCAGTCGCTGGTGGCGATGGCCCGGGGACGGTTGCCGGCCATGGTCGACGGCGGTTTCGACTGGGTCGACGCCCGCGACGTGGCGGCCTCGTGCATGGCCGCGGCCGAGCGGGGCCGCCGGGGGGAGGGCTACCTGCTGGGGGGACGCTGGGCCGCCGTGGCGGAGATCGCGCGCATGGCCGCGGCGCACCAGGGCCGCTCGCCGCCGCGTTTGACTGTCCCCCGGTGGATGGCGAGCCTTTCCGCCCCGGCGGCGGGGTGGTTCCAGGCGCAGCTTGGCCAAGAACCCCTGTTCACGCCGGAGGGGCTGCACGCCTTGTTCCACGGTAGCCGGCGGGTGGACTGGAGCAAGGCGGCGGCGGAACTGGGACACGCGCCTCGGCCGCTCGAGGAGACAATAGGCGACACGGTGGACTGGTTCGCGGCGAACGGCTGGGGACAGCGGTGACCGAGGTAGAAATTCACCGGTTCGTCGTCCTCGGCA
>CAYHRZ010000213.1:0-8512 GCA_964359125.1 uncultured Klebsiella sp.
GCCGATGGTACTGCAGCCTCACCGCTGTGGGAGAGTAGGTAGCTGCCGGCCTTCAATATGCCGCCCCCGTCGAGTCCTCCGACTCCGGGGGCGGTTTCATTTTTGGTCCGTTCCTCTTGGCTCGACGGCCGGCCGCTCTCGCGCGAGTCGCGTCCGGATTCGTGCGCCTCCGACGGTCATGCCCCTTGACGCCGGTGCCGCCGTCGAACGACCGTCTGCGCCTGTCCGACATTCGTCAGTCGCCGGGTGACAATCACGTGATTCCAAGTACCTAGCGCTGGCACGACGTTCGCTAGGGGTCGGGTCGCGGAGGCGATGGCGATGGTCAGCGGCGGGCAGGGCGAGGGCGACGTGCACGGTGCGGTGCTTTGGGGCGTCGACGCGGTGCGCGTGGTGGTCGAGGTGGACTTGCTCCGCCGCCTGCCCTGCGTGGTCATCGTCGGGCTTCCCTCAGCGAGCGTGAGGGAGGCGGCCGAGCGCGTTCGGTCGGCGATTCTGTCCTCCGGGGTCGAGTTTCCCCGAAGCCGGGTCGTGATCAGTCTCGCGCCCGCCGACTTGCGGAAGGACGGCACGGGCTTCGACCTCCCGGTCGCGGTCGGGATCCTGGCGGCCCACGGTGTCGTGCGCTCCGACGAGGCCTCCCGGTGGCTGCTCGCGGGTGAACTGGCGCTCTCGGGACAACTGCGCCCAGTGCGGGGCGCCTTGTCGATGGCCTGTCTCGCGGCGAGTACCGGGCTCCGAGGCATCATCGTGCCCGTGGAGAACGGCGCCGAGGCCGCTCTCGTGCCGGGCCTCGACGTCCGGGTGGCGTCCTGCTTGCTCGACGTTATCCAACAACTCAACGGCGAGCGCGAGCTACCAGGGCCAGCGGCGTCGGATCGCGGCAGCGGGGCCGGGATCCTCGACCTGCGCGACGTCCGCGACCAGCCGGCCGCCCGCTTGGCGTTGGAGATCGCTGCTGCCGGGGGGCACAACCTCCTGATGGAGGGTCCGCCGGGCTGCGGGAAGACCATGCTGGCCGCGCGGCTCCCCGGGATCCTCCCGCCCCTCTCCGCCGGCGAGGCCCTGGAGTGCACCCGGATCCACAGCGTCGCCGGGCTGCGCTGCGAAGGGGAGGGGGTGGTCGGCAACCGGCCTTTCCGGGCGCCACACCACACGATCTCCGCTGCGGCCATGGTGGGGACGGCCGACCTGCGCCCCGGCGAGGCCTCGCTGGCGCACAACGGGGTGCTCTTTCTCGACGAGTTCCCCGAGTTCCGTAGGGACGTGCGAGAGTCGCTCCGGGCGCCGCTGGAGGACCGGCGCATCGTGGTCACCCGGGCGGTGGGGACGGTCACCTTCCCCGCGAGCTTCTCGCTGGTGGCGGCGGCAAACCGCTGTCCCTGTGGCAACTATGGGCACCCCCGCGTCGCGTGCACGTGCTCGCCACCGGAGCGGCAGCGCTACCGCAACAAGCTATCGGGTCCCATCCTGGACCGGGTGGACCTCCGGCTGGTGTTGTCGCCGGTGGCCGGCGCGCTGCAATTCGGCGGCGAGGCGGGCGAGGACTCCGCCACGGTGCGGGCGCGGGTGGTCGCGGCACGGACGCGGCAGTCGGCCCGAAACGGCGAGGGCGTGTCAAACGCGGCTCTGCCCCCGGAGGCGGTGAGCGACGTCGTCGCCGCTTCCCGCGCCGCCCTCCGCCTGCTGGTGGAACACATCGACCACGCAGGGATCAGCGCGCGCGCCGGGAAGCGCGTGCTCCGCGTGGCCCGTACGCTGGCCGACCTCGCCGACGCCGCGCACGTCGACGACGTCCACGTCGCAACGGCGCTCTCGCTGCGGGCCGACGATGCTCAGGAACTCACGCCATGACCATCGAGTGCGAGGCCGTCGCGGTCGAGCTCGTCGTGGACCGAGTCGAGTACAGCGTGGCGGCGGTCGAGACGCCGTCGCTCGATGTCGTCGACGTGCCCACCGGCGTGTTGCCGCATGGCGTGAGGGAGGGCGACCGGTTGTGGGTGTGCATCGCCCCGCGCCGCCCCGTCGTCTCTGGCCCCCGGGTCGCCCACGGGCGCGCCGCGGGGGCGGAGTGTCAACAACCAACCTCGGAAACACCATGCAAGAAGAAATGATGAACAAGAAGGCAGCGTTGCTAGCGGCGATGGCGAACATCGAGCGCACCTTCGGGAAGGGCTCGGTGATGCGGCTCGACGGCCCGCCGGAGGAGGTGGAGGTGATCCCCTCGGGCAGCCTGGGCGTGGACCTGGGGCTCGGTGTCGGCGGGTACCCCCGGGGGCGGATCGTGGAGATCTACGGGCCCGAGGCGAGCGGCAAGACCACGCTGACGCTGCACGCCATCGCGGAGGTGCAGAAGCTGGGCGGGACCGCCGCGATTGTCGACGCCGAGCACGCGCTGGATCCGAGCTACGCGGCTCGCCTCGGGGTGCAACTCGGCGAGTTGGTGATCTCGCAACCCGACAACGGCGAGCAGGCGCTCGACATCGTGGAGGCCTTCGTGCGCTCCTCGGCGGTGGACCTCGTCGTGATCGACTCCGTGGCGGCCCTGGTCCCGAAGGTCGAACTGGAGGGGGAGATGAGCGACACCCAGGTGGGCGTGCAGGCCCGCATGATGTCGAAGGCCATGCGGAAGCTCACGGCGATGGCTTCGCGGAGCAACACCACGGTCATCTTCATCAACCAGGTGCGCCAGAAAATCGGGGTCACCTTCGGGCCCAGCGAGGTCACCACCGGCGGCAACGCCCTGAAGTACTACGCCTCGGTTCGCATCGACGTGCGCCGCGTCGGGGCGATCAAGTGCGGCGACGAGGTGGTGGGTAACCGCACCCGGGTGAAGATCGTCAAGAACAAGCTGGCGCCTCCGTTCCGTACCGTCGAGTTCGATCTGGTCTTCGGTCGGGGCGTCCACCGGGCGGCGGAGCTGGTCGACATCGGCGAGGCGCAGGGCGCGGTCACCAAGGCGGGCAGCTGGTACTCGTTCGGCGAGACGCGGCTCGGGCAGGGCCGCGAAAAGGCCATCGAGGCCATCGAGGCCAGCCCCGACCTGGCACTCCGGGTGCGCGGCGCGCTCTGCGCCGACCGCATCCGCGTGGTTCCGGCGGAGGCCTAGGCCTACCCGGGTCGGGCGGCGGGCCGGCGTGGGCCCGCCGACTCAACCTCGGGAGGGGCTGACCAGGCGCCCGCGGTGCTCGCCCGCGGCCACCAGGCCTCGCGCGGCCACGAGCGTCCCGCGGACGTAGACCGCGTCGGGCTTGGGCGAGAGTTTTTGCCCCGTGAACGGGCTCCAACCCACCCGGGTGAGGAGTTGCGATTCCGTCAGCCGGGCGGGCTCGCTATCGGAGACCACCAGGAGGTCGGCGTCGAACCCCACCGCCACACGGCCCTTGCGCGTGAACCCAAAGATCTTCGCGGGCGTCTCGGCACACATCCGCACGACGGCCTCCAGCGGGAGCCGCGCCTGCCGCACGGCCGACATCAGCAGGGGGAGCGTCGTCTCCACGCCGGGGATCCCGGCGGGCGCCTCCTCGTAGCCCCGCTCCTTCTCCTCGCGCGTGTGCGGCGCGTGGTCGCTACCGATGGTGTCGACCTGTCCCCGCCGCACGGCCGCCCAGAGGGCCCGGCGGTCAGCCTCCGGCCGCAGCGGCGGGTTGACCTTGCCAAAATTGCCGAGGTCGCTGTCGGTCGAGAGCCAGAGGTGGTGGGGCGATGCCTCCGACGTGATCGGAAGTGAACCCCGGGCAGCGACGAGGAGTTCGAGTTCCAGCGCCGTCGACACGTGGCACACGTGGACCGGGCGTGGGAAGGCCTGCGTGAGCTCCAGCAGCCGGGCCACGGCGATCCGCGCGGCCTCGGCAGGCCGGGTGTCGTGGTGCGAGGGCGGCGTGCGGCCACGCCAAGCAACTCGACCTGCCTCCAGGGTGACCTCGTCCTCGGCGTGCACCCCCATCAGTGCGCGCGTCTGCTCGAAGAAGCGGACCAGTGTGGCGTCGTCGACCAGGAGAGGGCCGGTGGAGGCGCCCATGAACACCTTGATCCCGCAGGCCGGGCCCTCGTCGGCCAGGGCCCTGGCCTCGTCGAGGTTGCCCGCGCTGGCCCCGACCCAGATGCCGAAGTCGACCGCTGATTTTTCGGTGGCGAGGGCCTGCTTTTCTGCGAAAGTGGCGCGATCCAGCGTGGGCGGCCGCGTGTTCGGCATGTCGCACACGGTGGTGATTCCGCCACTGGCCGCTGCGCGCGACCCGCTTCCCCAGTCTTCCTTGGCGGGGTGACCCGGGTCGCGGAAGTGAACGTGCGTGTCGATGACCCCGGGCAACACGAAGCGGCCGATGGCCGAGACGCGTTGGCGCGCCGGGCCGCCCGGGTTCGTGCCGACGTAGGCGATGGTGCCGTCTTGCACGGCGATGTCGGCCACCACGCGACCGCTGCCGCTGATGATCGTCCCGTCCTCGATGACCAGGTCGTACAGCGCGGCTTCCCGTCTTGGTCTCGAAAGTAACACCGCGGGGGTTCGGGACCCCGCCGCGATATGCGCCGCGCGATGATCGAGCGCATCCTGCTCCTTGCAGGCCCCCCCTTCGGCGCCGCGTTGTTCGCGGGCGTCGAGGCGAGGCTTCGCCAGAAGGCGCCCGGGATGGAGGTGAGCGCGGCGGCGGTGCCCTGGGGAGATCAACCCCCATTCCTCCCCGACGTGAGTGGGGCCCTCGTGGTCGCGCACGGGCTGGCCGTGCCTGCCGCCGTCGCGGGCAGCGAGGCTGCGGCCGCCCTGGTCGTGAGCAACGGCCCGGTGACTCGGCTGGACCCGTTTGCCGCGGCGCTGTCGGGGGCGGCCCACACCACCCTGGCGGCGACCGCGCTGCGCGGGGTCCTGGCCTCGCCGCTCTGGACCGCCTGGTTGCGGTCCTCGGTGGGGCTGCGCCGGGTCGTGAGCAACCCCTACTCGATGGATCGCGACACCGTTGCCGCGCTCTGCGGGCCGCCGGTGGCGGATGGACCCTCCCGGGCCCGCCTGCTCACCTACCTGCGATGGCTCGGCGAGGCCGTGCCGGTGCCGGTGCCGGCCTGTCCGGCCACCGTGGTCTGGGGTGACGCAGACTCGCTTTATCCCGCGTCAGAAGCAGATGCTTTCGACATCCTCAGCGGCAACCCCCAACGGGTGTCGGTGGCTGGTGGCCATTTCGTTCACCCCGAGGAGTCCCCCTGGGCGCTGGCCGACGCCATCTTGGCCATTGCCCGCGGCGGGCGGGTGCCGGCCGCCGACCCGGGGACCACGACAGCCACGTCGCGATCCGGCCGCAGCTCGTCGCGGTCAGGGGAACGGGGGAGGGCCAGTGTCGAGGAGTAAGCTAGCGTATCGTACGGCTTGCGGCGGCTTGGCACGGGCCTTGCATCGTCGAGTGGTCGGAGACGCTGTTGCTGGCAGCGGGCAGGCTCACCCCCGTCCGCCCCGCCGCACCGGGCGCCCGGGCTGGCGGCCGGGCGCCCCCGGTGCGCGCACCGAGGGAGCGGGAGCACGGTCCGCGGCGAGTCCCTGTCGCGTCGTGTCGACCTCGACCGGTCGGTGGTGGAGCGCATGGCGCACGCCCGCGACCTGTGGCCCCGCTCCACGCTCGCCCTTGCCCAGGGCGTGGTGCCGCCCCTGCCTGAGCTGGTGGCGTTCCCAGCGACCGAGGAGGAGGTGCGTGCCTGCCTGGACTGGGCGGTCGTGAACCGGGTGGCGGTGGTGCCGTGGGGCGCCGGCAGCGGGGTGTGCGGCGCGGCGGCGGGAATGGCGGGCTCGCTGGCGCTGGACCTCAAGCGCATGGACAAAGTGGGCCGAGTCGACGCTGCCACGGGCACGGTCCGCGTGCAGCCGGGTGTGCTCGGCCAGCACTTCGAGGACCAACTCGAGCGGCAGGGCTGGGCGAGCCGCCACAGCCCGTCGTCGATTTGGTGCTCCACCGTCGGTGGCTGGGCGGCCTCGCGGTCCGCCGGCCAGTTCTCGAGCCGCTACGGGAAGTTCGACGACATGGTCGCGGCAATGCGCGTCGTGGCGCCCTCGCACACCTACCGCACGGGCCTCTGGGGTGACGACGAGGACCTGGGCCCCTGGGTGCTCGGCAGCGAGGGGGCGCTGGGGGTGATCACGGAGTTGCTCGTGCGCGTGGTGCCCACCCCCGAGGCCCGCTGGCTCCGCGGCTACCGCTTTCCTTCTGCGGCCGTCGCGTGGACCGCGATGAGGGAAGTGATGCAGGCCGAGTTGCACCCGAGCGTGCTGCGCCTCTACGACGCCGTCGACACGCGGGTTGGAGGTCGTGGCAGGGGCGCCCGCGAGGGCACGGGGGTGCTCAAGTCGCTCAGCTCCCTGGTGACCGGCGAGGTGAGCCTCCGCCTGCCGCTGTCGATGCCGCGCCTGCTCAACGCATTGGCCCGGTGGGGCGGCGGCGACTGTGTCCTCGTCGCCGGGTGGGAAGGCCGTCGGGAGGTGGTGGAGATCCTCTCTCGCCACGGGCACGAGATCCTGTCCCGGCACGCCACGGACCTCGGCGCGGAGCCCGGGGAGCACTGGTACGCTCACCGCCACGACGTCAGCTACAAGCTCGCCCCGATCTTCTCCCGGGGCGCCTTCGCCGACACGATGGAGGTGGCGTCGTTGTGGAGTCGCTTGCCCGCTCTCGACGCGGCGGTACGCTCGGCGCTGGGCGAGGAGTGTTTCGTCATGGCGCACTACTCCCACGTGTACCGGGAGGGGTGCAGCATCTACTTCAGCTTCGCGGGTGTCGGCGACCTCGACGTGTACGACCGCACATGGGCCCGGGCGCTGGCGGCGGCCGCGGCGGCCGGGGGCACCGTGGCGCACCACCACGGCGTCGGCCAGGCGAAGATGGCGGCCTGTGCAGGCGAGCTCGCGGGCATCAGCGAGGCGTTTCACGCGCTGAAACGGGACCTCGATCCGGTGGGCGTGCTGATCCCGGGGCGGCTCTTCCCCCCGGTGCCCGAGTCGGTCGCGGACCGCGCGGCGCCGCCGGCCGGGGTCGACGAACTTTCCCAGGTGGCCACCCTCCCGGCCCAGCAGCCGGCCGCCGAGCGCGACGACGCTCTCGCCCGGCAGGGTTGGGCGCTGCGGTACCCGTCCGCCTTGCCGCTGGCGCAGTCGCTCCGGGGCCCGCGGCCCCCGTGGGACACGCGCCTGCTCGGGGCCTCGGTGCTCGGTGCCGGTGGGCGGCGCGCGGTTTTCGTGAGTGTGCCGCGGAGCGGGGCAGGCCCCGATCCTCGCGCCACCTTCGCGCCGGCGGCCTACGAGACCGTCACCGTCCCGGTGGTGAACCTGTCCCAGCAGGCGGTGCTGGTCGAGGAACCGGCTCCCGACGTGCGGGCCGCGCGCCGACTCCGGGAGGGATGGGAGGTGCGCGGGCCGGCCGCGGCGGAGCTGGCCGCCCTGCCCCCGGGGGGGCGCCCGTGACCCCTACCCTCGCCACCTGCGCCTTCTGCCCGCGCTTGTGTCGACACGTGTGCCCCGTGTCGGTGGCAACCGCCCGGGAATCGGCCACCCCTACCGCCATGGCGTCGATCGCCTTGTTGCACCTGGCCGGCAAGGTCGACGCCGCCACCGCCCGCGCCGGCACGTCTTTGTGTGTCGGCTGCGGCGCCTGCGAGCAGCACTGTTACCACCACGTCGACTTCCCCTCGCTCCTTGGCGACTTCCGCTCGTCGATCGGCGCGTCGCCGCCCCCGCGCGAATCGCCCGCGTTGGTGGCGGTCCCGCCGTCGGACGGGCCCCGCTTCTACACCTGTGGCGAGGTGGAGGCGGGATCGGAGGGCCAACTCCACTGCTGCGGTGCTCGCGGCGACTTCCCGGTCACGCAGCCCACGGCGGCGGCCGCGATGGCGCGGGGGGTGGTGGCGCGACTAGGCGCGGGGCCGTTTTCCTGCGCGAGCGCGTCGTGCGCGTCGTGGCTCAACGCGCACGGCGGCGACGCCAAGGTACTGCCACCCACGCCGAACCCAACCGTTTCCCAGGACCCCTGATGCGCACGGACGAGGGCCATGGTGCCCGGAACACCGGAGAGAGGCTGTTGCTCGGGGCGAACCCCCGCGCGGGGGGTGGCAGGGCCGGCCGCGAGCGCCCGGCGATCGAAGCTGCCGTGGCCCGCGCTTTCGAGCACGCGGAGGTGGTGTGGACGGAGGCGGCAGGCCAGGCCAGCCAGATCGTCCGCGAGCGCGTGCGACCGGGCGACATCGTCGCCGCGCTCGGCGGCGACGGCACCTGCAACGAGGTGGTGAACGGGCTCATGGGCGACGAGGGCCCCCTCGAGCCCACGGCGATCTTCACCAGCATCCCCTTCGGCACTGGCGGCGACCTCGTCCGGAGCCTCGAGATCCCGCGAACCCTCCGCGACGCCCTGTGGGTGGCCGCCACCGGCACGACGGTGCACGTCGACGTCGGTCGCGTGACGTGGTCGAGTGGTGACCGCCGGTGGTTCATCAACGTGGCGGGCGCTGGCACGGCGGGCGCGCCGTTGCAGCTCTACGCGAA
>CAYHRZ010000214.1:0-8487 GCA_964359125.1 uncultured Klebsiella sp.
ACCAGGGCCTTGAGCAAGACCGAGAGCCCGGCGTGGTGGAAGGCGATGCCCTTCTCGTAGAGCGCTCGCAACTCGGGTTCGAGCACGCTGCTGTTGTCGACCGCGAAGGCGTCGAGCCGGGCGGCGATCTCGCGGCTGGCCTGCTTGTCGAGCAGCGAGTGTCGTAAACGCTGGCCAAGCGAACGAGCGAAGTTCTCCACGTTCTTGCGAGAGAAGCAGAAGTAGAGGTACGGAAGCAGGTCGCGTTCTTCGACCAGGTCGAAGACGTCGTGGTGGGTGGTGGGTGCCGCGCGCGGGGGCCCGTGGCGACCGTGGCGCCCGCCCTTGGCGGCCCGGGCCGGTTGGGCGTTGCGCTGGACCTTCTGCATCTGCCGGGCGAACTCGGGCGGCGACCGCAGCCCCACGTTCACGTCGGCCACCCAGAACTGCAGGGGGACAGCACGCTGGGTTTCCTCGATCACCTCCACCCACCGCTCCCGCACCTGGCCGAGCCAGGCCGCGAACTGCCGCGCGTTGCGCAGCGTGGCCGAGAGGCCGACGATCTGCACGCGGGGCGGCAGGTAGATCAGCAGTTCTTCCCAAGCGGTGCCCCGCTCCGGGTCGTCGAGGAAGTGGATCTCGTCGATCACCACCGCCTCCAACTCCGGCAACTGCTCGCCACCGAGCAGCATGTTTCGCAGGATCTCGGTGGTCATCACCCGGCAGGGGGCGTCGCGGCGGATGACCAGGTCGCCGGTGACCAGGCCCACCTTCTCGTCGCCGAACAAGCGGCAGTAGTCGCGGAACTTCTGGTTGGACAGCGCCTTGATCGGCGCGGTGTACACCACTTCCTTGCCCCGGGAGAGCGCGCCCTCCACCGTCCAGTCGGCGATGACCGTCTTGCCGGTGCCGGTGGGCGCACACACCAGGACGGAGTGCCCCTCGGAGAGCGCGCGGATGGCGTCGGACTGGAAGCGATCGAGGGTGAGGCCGCGGTAGACCATCGGCTCGGCAGGGTTTTGCATCGGCGGCGCGGGTATCAAGAAATGCGCGACCAGGGGGCCCGGCGCGCGCAGTCTGCGTGCCATCGGGTCGCTCGGGCGTTCCCCCGGCGCCGTGTGTCGGGTTCCTCCACGGGCGGGTGTGCCGCCGGCGGGCGCGGGGCTCCCGGGGGGCACGCGAGCGCTGCGCGCGGTTGCACGCGCGTTAGGTGGAGGTAGATGCCGCACCTTATTCCGCTGCTCCGGAAGCTGGGACTCGACGCGGGCTGTGCAGGCGCCGTGCGTCCCGGGGACCTCGTGGAGGCCACGGTTCTCGAGGTGTTCGACGACTTCGTGGTCGCTGGCGCCGATGGGTGGCGGGCCGTGCTTCACCTCCGCGAACGCTCGCCCCAGGAGCCCATTGCCCCGCGTCCCGGCGACCGCGTGCTCGCCGTGGTCGTCGGCGCCACGCCCGAGCGCGTGACGCTGTCCCAGGCCCACGCCGCCTTCATCGCGCGGCTCCTGGAGCGCGAGGTGCCGGAGATCCGGCAGGGTCTCGTGCGCATCGAGGCCATTGCCCGGTCGCCGGGCGACGAGACGAAGGTGGCGCTCTCCAGTACCGACCCGGCCGTCGAGGCCGTCGGCGCGTGCCGGGGTCCCGGCGGCTCGCGCGCGCGTGCTGTCACGGCGTGGGCGCCCAACGAGCTGCTCTCGTTCGTCGACTGGCACCCCGAGCCAGCCACCTTCGCGGCTCGCGCCATGGCCCCGGTGGTGATCAGGACGGTCTACGTCGACGAGGAAGCCAAGCTGCTAGAGTTGGTGATCGCCGACGAAGACCTGCCGCGCGCCGTCGGCCGGCGCGGCGCACACATCCGCATGGCGGCGATGCTCGTGGGGTGGCGCCTCGACGTGCTCACCGTCGGCCGCGTCCTGGAGTTCCGCGCGGACCTGGTGCGGGTGCCCGGGCTGGAGCCAACACAGGTCCGCCGCCTCGTCGCCCACCAGGTCCGAGGGGTGGCCGCGCTGGCCGAGACCGAGGTCGAGACCCTCGCCGAGATCCTCGAGATCGAGACAACGCGGGCCGAGCGCCTCGTCCGCGACGCCCTGGCACTGCTGTCGAGCGGCTGAGCGCCGGGGGGCGCGAGGTGGCAGGCCCCTCATCGCTCGAGCAGCGCCTCGGGCGTCAGCGTGTCGAGGGCCATCGCGTCCCAGGCGTCGAGCGACCGCCGCAGCCGCGCGGCCAGGCCCGCGAGCATGGCCTCGAACTCGGCCGCGACCTCGTCGACGGCCAGGCGCCTGGGCGCCCCACGGATCACGAAGTGACCCGTCGTCGCCAGCCACGGGACGGTCGCCAGCACCAGTTCCTGGTCCGCCATCCGGCTCACCCGGCGCTCGGTGCCGGGCGCCCACTGCACCAGCCGCATCGTCACCCACAGCCTCCCCAGGCGCTCGTGGCCGCCGGGGTGGCCGCCGCTGGGTGGCTCAACCCGAGCGCCGACCAACTCGACGTTCATGCGTCCGTCGGTGCGTCGCAGCCGAAACCGCTCGGCGACGAACTCCCCCAGCCGCCCGGTGAAGGTGTCGAACCGAGCGACTTGGGCGCCGTCGTCGTAGGCGACCAGCAGCTCCCCCACCACGCCGTCGGGCCGCGCGGCGCCATGCTCGTCGACGACGCGGCCGAGTTTCCGTAGTTCTCTCGTCAGGATCGGCTCGGCGTGGTTCATGGCGCCGGCGCTCTCCCACGCCCAGGGCCCGGACGTGTCGAAGCCGAAGGCAATGGTGCGATCCACGCGGTGAACGGCCGGCACGAAGGGGCGGCTCGACAGGGCGGTGGTTAGCCTCGCCTCCAGGGTCGAGGCAGAAAGTTGCTCCTTGGCGCGGAGGAGGTGGGGTGCGTCGAGCATGGGTCGCCGCGGCTGGGGAAGTCGGGTCGCGGCCGTAACTCACCCGCTGCGCCCAACGGGCGAACGCAGACGTGGCACCGCGGGTGATGACCGGAAAAGCTGGCGGGATGCTCCGGCGGGACGCTGGCGCCGCGCGGCCGCCCGAGTGTCAAGAACGGCGCGCCCCGGGGGTCGCGATACAGGGCGAGGATGATCTTCTCCCTTCTCCTCGCTTGCGAGCCCGGTCGCGACACGTCGTCCACCGACGAACCGGTAGACACTGGCCCCTTCGACGCCGATGGCGACGGGGTTTTCACGCCCGACGACTGCCTCGACGACAACGCCGACGCTTACCCGGGCGCGGAGGACCCGCCGGGCGACGACGTCGACGCCGACTGCGACGGCCTCGACGGCTTGCCCTTCGAGGGGTGCTCGCAGGTGGAGGTCCCCGACCTCTACGCCACCGTCGACGACGCGGTGCTCGCCGGCGGCGTGAACATCTGCCTCGGCGCGGGCGAGTTCACCCCCGCGGGCATCGGCGAGGTGGAGCGACTCGCGGGGATCAAGGGGCAGGGGCGCGGGGTCACGACCGTTCACTCGCCCGCCGCGTTCTACGAGGTCGGCGTGCTCTCGGGGATCACCGTCACCGGGGAGGCCACCCGGGGCGGCGCGGTGAACTGGTACGACGTCACGGCCGACGAGGCGGTGATCGACAACTTCAGCAGTTTCAGTTGTACGAACTGCGCGCTGGTCAACTCCCCCATCGCCTTGTCTGTCGACGGCGCCATCGCCGGGGTGATCCTCAGCGACTCGTGGGTCACCGGCTCGAGCGTGGGCATCTCCACCGTCACCACCGGCTGCGCGGAGCCCAGCGACTGCCAGGGGATCTACCTGGACGTGCGCGTGTACAACTCGACCTTCACCGGCAACGGCGTGGTCTTCGACTTCGACCTCTCCGGGGAGTACTCGGTCTTCCTCGTCGCCGAGAACAGCATCTTCGCGCAGAACAGCGAGGCGATCGTCACGGCGGAGATCCACCGGGGCAGCACCACGCCGGGGTTGTACCCAGACGGGGGCCACAACACCGCCTGGGACAACGGCCAGGACTTCCCCGACGGCTACGACTTCAAGGTCAACGAGGAAGACCCCGGGTTGGACTACGCCTTCGGCCCGCCGCGACCGCTGGCCGACGGCGAGGTGGTGGGGGCCGCGGGCAACGACGCTACCCTGGTCGACTTCTGGGGCAGGACGCGCGACGACGAACCGGACCGCGGGGCGGTGGAGCGGTAGCGGCGTCGTAGAAGGCCAGCAGCCCGGCGCAGTGCCGGTGCACGCCGGTGGTGTTCCGCTGGAGGGGGCAGCCGCCGTGGCAGGCGGGCAGGTGGCGGCAACGTTGGCAGGCTGGGGGTCGCTGTGCTTTCCACAGGCCCAGGCGGTGAAGGACCGGTGACTCGACCATCGCGGACAGGGGTTCATCGCCGAGCTTGCCCAGCCGGTGCTCCGGGGTGACGGCGTGGTCGCAGGCGTAGACCGAACCGTCGTGGTCGATCACCACCTGGTCGCCGCACACCTCTCGTTGGGTACAAACCGTGGCGGGAAGCCCGAGCCGGGCACGGAACACTTCCTCGAAGTTGTTGACCACCACCCGGCCCAGGTCGCCGTCGCGCCAACGGTTCCACACCGCCACGAGGAAGTGGCCGAGCGCCTCGGGGTCGACGTCGGCGGGCGGGACGGCCGGGATGAACTGGAGCACGGTGGCGCCGAGGCCGGTGACGAAGTCGTACACCTCCGCCGGCGCGTGCACGTTGTGCGGGCCCACCACCACCAGGACGTTGGTGTTGACCTGGTAGCGGCGGAGCAGCGCCCAGGCCTGCACGGCGGCGGCCTGCGAGGACGGGCGCGCCCGGTCGTGCAGCGCGGCGGGCCCGTCGAGGCTGAGGCCCACCAGGAAGCCGGCCCGCGCGAAGAACGCCGCCCAGTCGGCGGTGAGGCCCACGCCGCTGGTCTGGAAGGTATTGGACACGGCGCGTCCAGCTGCGAACCTGGCTTGTTGGCCCACCGCCCGCTGGTAGAAGGGGAGCCCGCGCAACAGCGGCTCCCCCCCGTGCCAACCGAACACCACGTCGGGACCGGGGTGGGCGGAGAGGACCTCGCGGACGGCGAGGTCCACCGTGGCCTCGGTCATCCAGCCCCGCGGGGCGGCGCGGTAGTAGCAGTCGCGACAGCTGAGCGGGCAGGTGGAGCCGACCGGCTTGAGCAGGGTGCCGAAGGGTCTCACGGGGGGAGATCATAGCGCTTCGAGCGCTGGCCCAGGTTGGCTGTCGCGGTCCCGGGGTGCGAGACGTGGGGGCTTGCGTCGCGTCCCGTTCCCCGCCCCAAGTTGTGCGGCCGGGCCGTTCACGGGGCTGGTGGGTGGGTCCCCGGGGGCGCCGGGTGGCGTCCGCGTGCGCGGCGTGGACCTCACTGTAGCGCGGCACCCTCCTTCATCTGTGCAGGATCCGGGGGCTGGAGGACTTCGCCCTGGAGGTCGAGGAGACCACGATGCGACGCGGTCCCGTGCGCTCAGCCCGCGGGCTGGAGTAGGCGGTGGCGTTCCTTTTTGACACCGACGCGATCTCGGAGTCCTGGAAGCCGAAGCCATCCGCGGCGTACTTGGAGTGGGCAGCCAGCGTGGGGAGGGGGGAGCACTTCACCAGCACCCTGGTGCTCGCGGAGTTGTACAAGGGCGCTTTCCGTTCACCCCGCCGAGCCAGGCCCCTCGAGGTGATCGAGGACGAGGTCAGGCCGCGATTCACGGTGCTCGACGTTAGCTCGCCGGTCGCACGAGAGTACGGCCGCGTACGCGCGGAGATGGAGACCGTGGGGGTCGTGGTCGCTTGGGTCGACTTGTGGATCGCAGCAACCGCGCTCCACCACCAGCTGGCTATGGTCACGGGCAGCGTGAGTCACTTCTGCAAGGTGCCGGGCCTACAGTTGCAGCTTGCCCTGGCGAACGCGCGCACCTCCTCCTCCGCTACACCTCGTTGACCCCCGCGAAGGCTTGCGGCGGCATCTCGGGTAACGCACAGACGACGGCGCACGCGCCGTGCGAAGCATGGCGTGTCGCGCGTATCGCTCGCCACCATCGGCTCGCTCGCAGCACCGGCGTTGGCCCGGGGGTCACGCGCGCTTGCCGGGGTCTGGTAGCCAGGCGAAGGCGCCCGACCGCTTTCGATGCCGTCCGGCGGCCCCGGCGGACCGGATCGTGTGGTAGGATCCTGCATGCTGACGTTCCGCGGTGCGCTGAGCCTCGTGCTGGTGGCGGCGGGCTGCAGGATTCCGGAGCCCGACGTGATTTACGTGTACGATTCGGGCCAGGCCTGCCCCGTGGATACCGGCGGGGACGCCGGCGTGGGGACCGACTCCGAACCGGGGTCCGACGGGGACGACACGGCGCGGGGCGAACCGGACGGCGACCCCGACGACACTGCGGGCGGCGGCGGATGGGAGACGGGTGAGCCCGAGGTCGGCGACTCCGGTTCAGGTGACGTGGACACGGGCGGGTCGACAGCAGCCTGTGACGCCGCATTCTACTGTATCGACCTCTCGGACGTGGTGAACACCGACCACTCGGACAGCCCATGGACCGATGACCCGTCGGAGAGCTTCGACGTCGCGCCCGGAGAGCAAAATTGGACAGTCGCCGATGGCACCACCGTGCCGTTCGTCATCATCGACCCCGGTGCGAACGAGCATCGGAGCATGATCGCGACCAGGGGCGGCGAGGATTGGAGGCCCAGCTACATTTTTGCCGAGTCGTTCGTGATCGACGGCGGTGGCGCGAGCGGCTCTCGCCTGCACGTCGCGGGACTGGCATCCGGCTGGTCCGATCCTACGAACTTCACCGGGGTGGCGGCGACCCTGACCATCGAGTTCTCCGATGGCACGGTACAAGTCGTCGAGCTGGAAAACGGATTCAACATGGACGACTGGAACCACACCTGGCACTCGGTGAGTTCGCCGGATGCCGTCCGGGTGTACGAAGACACGACCTACGGTCGGCACATCGACGCATTCACGACATCTCTCGCGTCGAACTCGGCCGTCGCGCAGATGGTGCTCCTGGACGATGCCAGCGTGCACACGGGGACCGCCGAGAAGACCTCCGTAGCAATCTTCTCGCTCACCATCGAGCCGTGATCCCCAGGCTGAGATGCGCGCCTGGGGCCAGGGAGTCTCCGAACCAGGAACCCGTTGAGTGCGCTTTCGCATAACGCACAGACGACGGCGGACGCGACGTGCGGAGCGTGGCGTGTCGGCAATATCGGACGTCCGCGGACGATACGGGCGCTTGACGGGGTCGGGCAGTTATTGCGCCGGTGTCCGCCGTCAGGCAGACACGTCTGCCGGCGGCCAACTCTCCACCTGGAGCCCCCGGAAGATCTCGAAGTGTCGCGTGTTCTCGGTGACGACTACGAGTCCCCTCACACCGGCGACGGCAGCCACTTGGCCATCGATGAAGGGTGCCACCAGTCCGCGTTCACGTAGGGTTACGCGCTGTTCGGCGTGCCAGTCTGCGGCGGCCGTGTCGTAGTCGAGAACGGCGAAGTTCGGCTGTATGACCGCGCCGAGAAAGTCGCCCAGAGCGGACTTTCTCCGGGACTCCGGGAGGAGGCGCCAGCCGTAGCGTAACTCGTGCCAGACCACGGACGCGATCGCCATTTCTCCTGGATGCGCGGAGATCGTTTTCACGAGAGGGTCGCCCTGCACCGCACGGAAGTACGCGGAGACCACGTTGGTGTCGAGTACGTACCGGATCACACCAGCACGTCACGGCCCGGCTGGGTGTCGCGGAGACTCTCGAAGTAGCGGTCCGGCAGCGTGCAGTCCTCCGGCCTCCACGCCGAGCGCCAGCGCTGGTAGTCGTCGAGGAGCGCGGGGGAGGAGTCGGTGAGGCGCCGGAACTCGGCCTCCGACACCAGGACCGCAACGGGATGGCCCCGCCGGGTGATCCGCACGGGCTCCCCGCCCTCAACCTCGCGAATCAGCTTCGGAAGCTGGTCCCTGGTTTCGGCAATCGAGCATGTCCGGGCCATCGGGTCTCCATGAACATCTCTAATGTACATCTCCCCGAGCCGATGTCAAGGGCTTCGACGTTCGCGGCTTGCACCGCTGACTACCTACGAGGCCACTGGCGCGTAACGCACACTCGATGCCGGACGCGACGTGCGAAGCATGGCGTGTCGGCGATATCGGCCGTCGTCGGCCGATATCGCCGTTTGCCGGGGTCGGGTGGTTGGACCGAAGCCGCTTCGCGGTGTCCCTGACCTGGCCCGAGACGCTTGCGGCGCGATGAGGCAGGATCTCCGATGGGCAAGTTCGCCCGCAGGAGGTCATCATGGGTCAGATCAAGGAAGCATTGGTGGCTGTTGCAGACCGGCCTATGTGATCGCACCCGGGGCGGCCGAGCTGATCGCACCGAGGGCGGCCAAACTGATCGTGCCGGGGCGGCCAAAGTGATCGCACCCGGGGCGGCCAAACTGACCGCCCCCGGGGCGGCCGAGCTGATCGCACTGGGCTGAACGATGATGCGGGTCCAACCCCGGACCAAGCATCGTGAGCAGAAACAGGAAGGACATGCATCAACTACAAGAACTGGTGCGCCT
>CAYHRZ010000215.1:0-8413 GCA_964359125.1 uncultured Klebsiella sp.
ACCATGATCAACGGTCCCGGCGTGGTGTCGCCCAGCGCGAGCCCATCCATCACCTGCGCGGAGAACGCCCAGCCCCGGTCCACCGCCCCGTCGTGCAGGTAGGGCAACACCGCGTAGGCACCGCCGAAGGTCAAGAGCGCGAGTCCGGTGAAGAAGAGCGCCATCTCGCGCAGGTCCGGAACCAGGAAGGCGGCCAGTCCACCACCGATCACGAGCGCGACGGCGGTGACCAGCACCGGCCTAGCCGCGAAGGCCACCGGGGTGTGGTCGCCGATCACCGCCTCGTCGTCACCCCGCGCCACCTTGGCGCCCACGTGGTGCCCAAACTGCCCCGTCGTCCCGAGCACAAACGCGCCGAGCACCACCGCCGGGAAGGGCACCCCCCCGAGGCAGGCCAGGAGCGAGGCCAGAGCGAGCGCCCGCGCGGGCCAGCCCCGCAGCGATCGCCGGGCGATGCGCCAGGCCGCCAGCAGGACCACCGCCACGATGGCGGGTTGCACGCCCCGGAAGGCTGCGGCGACCGCGGGCACGTTGCCGTAGTCGACGTAGGCCCAGGAGAGCCCCACGAGCAGGAACAGCGAGGGGAGGATGAACAGGGCGCCAGCCACGATCCCGCCGGGAAGCCCGTGCAACAGCCAGCCGATGTAGGTGGCCAGTTGCTGCGCCTCCGGCCCGGGCAACACCGTGCAGTAGGCCAGGGCGTGCTGGAAACGCGCCTCGCTCAGCCAGCGCCGCCGCTCCACCACCTCGCGGTGCATGGTGGCAATCTGCCCGGCCGGCCCGCCGAAGCTGACGAATCCCAGCTTGAGCCACCACCCCGCGGCCTCGGCGAAGGTGGGGTGGCGCACGGCCCTAGACTATTCTCTGCGGCGGGCCGCCGGTCGCCTCGGCGCTAGACGGTGCCCCACTTGCCGATGCCCACCGAGGGGATCGCCTTGGTGAGCGTGCTCTTGACGATCTCGGAGAGCACCGTCACCCCGCCGAGCATCTCCATCAGCTCGTCGCGTCCCTCGGCCTTGCTGAGCTTGCGACGGATGAGATCCGGCCGCAGGTAGAACTTCATGTAGGCCTTGGTGCGGTACTGGCGCAGGCGCTCGGCCGTGAACGTCTCGGTTTCCAACTGTGGGATCGGGCCGCCACCGTTGATCGTGTAGCGGCGCCAGAAGTCGCCGTCGACGTAGCCGCGCTCCTGGGCGATCCGGTAGAGATCGGTGGCCGGGAGCGCCGTGGCCACGCTGTAGCTGGCCCAGTCCAGGCCGATCGACGAGGAGAAGTTGATCATCTCCTCCACGTCCTGGGGCGTCGCGTCGTAGTAGCCGACCATGAAGTAGCCGCGGGTCTCGATGCCGACCTCGCGCGCGATGCGGAAGGCGCGCTCGGTCTGCTCGCGGGTGATCTGCTTGTTCATGATCTTGAGCACGCGGTCCGTCCCCGCCTCGACGCCCATGTGGATCGAACGCAGGCCCGCGCGCTTGAGCAACTCCAGAACCTCGCGGTCCACGGTGTCGACCCGGGCGCGGATGTTGAACTTCACCTTCAGGTTGCGCTTGAGGATCTCGTCGGAGAGCTTCCGCATGCGCTTCTTGCCGATGGTGAAGGTCTCGTCGAACATGACGATCTCCTTCACGCCGTAGTTCTTGACGAGCCACTCCATCTCGTCGACCACGAGTTCGGGCGCGCGGAAACGTAGCTTGTCGCTATATACCTGGGAGCAGTAGCCGCAGTGCCAGGGGCAGCCGCGGGTGGTGACCATGGTGGCGAAGGGCTTGAGCAGCGTGAGGCAGTGGTAGCGGTTGACGTCGACGAGGTCCCACGCCGGCATCGGGTACTTGTCGACGTCTTTCGGGACAGCGCGCGACGGGTTCATCACGTAGTCGCCGCCCTTGCGGACGCAGGTGCCCGGGATCTCGTCGAGGCTGGATCCGCTCTCCACGGCCTCGCAGATGTCCAGCATGGTCTCCTCGCCGTCGCCCACCACCGCGATGTCGAAACAGTCCCACGTCAGGGACTCCTTCGGGTAGATCGCCAGTTGCGGGCCGCCGACCACGACGATGCACTTCGGCAGGGTGGCCTTGACCATCTGCGCGATCTCGATCACCGCGGGCCAGCCCAGCGTCTTCGCCGTGAGCGCCACGATCGTGGGGTTGAACTCCCGCACGCGGTCCGCCGCGTCGGCCGGGTAGAGATTTTCGGCGTGCAAGTCGACCACCTGCACCGGGAAACCGTGTTGCCGGACCCAGGAGGCCAGCGACAGCAGTGAAAGTGATGGGAAAATACCTAGCTTTTCCGCAGCTTTCTTGGAGAGGGGCTGCTGGTCCGCCGCCTCGTGGTACTTCATGAAGAGGATCTTCGTCTTCTTGGTGCTCAAGGCGTGCTCCAGCGCACGAACATCGTAGCACCACGGGGGAGCGCGTCCGGGGGCAAAACACCCGGCGTGTCGGCTCAGATACAAGGCGCCGGCGGCGACTCGCACTTTGCACGACGCCCGCGATGGTTCTACACTGCCGCCCCGAGGACATCTCGACCATGCTTCTGCTCGCCCTCGCCTGCACTCAGGCCTCCGATGGCATCACCTCCGACACCTCCGACACCGCCAGCGACCACGTGGTCGTGGCGCCGCCGCTGGTGGTCAACGAGTTCCTGGCCAGCAACGACACCATCAATGCCGACGGCGCCGGCGAGTACGACGACTGGGTGGAGATCTACAACAGCGGCGACACCATCGTGCAACTCGACGGGTTCTACCTCAGCGACGACAGCGAGGAACCCACCAAGTACGCGCTGCCCACCGGCCAGGGCGTCGAGGCGGGGGGCTACCTCCTGGTGTGGTGCGACGGCCAACCCGAACAGGACACCGCCACGGAGATCCACACGTCGTTCAAGCTCAACCGCAAGGGCGACTACGTCTACCTGTACTACTACGACGGTGTCGCCGTCGGCCAGGCCGACGCCGTGAAGTGGGACTCGGACCAGGCCGCCGACATCGCGGCGGCGCGAGTGCCGGACGGCACGAAGAACTGGGTGAACCAAGCGCCCACCCCAGCGGCGAGCAACGGCGGCTAGGCCACGACGGCTGGAACCTGGCGTCCTACTCGTACCAGCGTTGGACCTTGCTGCTCCGCGTCTGGATCCACGTGCGCATGGCCTCCACGCTGCGGTCGGTGTTGCCGACGGTGACGTAGGCCCTCGGGTCCTCCTCGATGTACGGCCGGACTAGGGCGTAGGCCTCGTCCATCAGCGCCTCGAGACCGCCGCCGTCGATGTCGGCCAGGGTGCCCTCCAGGACCGCCGCGAAGTGCGCGTTGCAGGCGGCGTCGGCCTGGCACACCCGCCCCAACGGCGACCGCGCGTTCGACAGCGCGCCACCGTAGTCGGTGAAGCAGTAGTCGAGCCCCGTGGGCACCATGTACAAGAGCCCGGTGCCGCCGTGGTCCACGAAGACGCGGTAGTTGTTGGAGGCGAAGGCGTAGCCGTCCCACTGCCCCGCCCAGGCCTCGGCGATTTGGAAGGAGGCGTAGCGGTCGATGTCGACCACGGCGGAGAGGTTGGGCTCGACGTTGCCGCTGTTGAGGGCGTCCGTCACCGCCTGGAGATCCGCCCAGTCCACCTCCGTGCCGCTCTCCAACTCGAAATGACGGGTTTCACCCGTTGTAAAATCGGCATGATCCCAGCTGTCGGGGTAGTACGGGTACCCACCCTCGTACAAGTTCCCGTCGCGATTGCCGAAGTTGTTGTCGAGGTAGTCGCGATCCGGGGTCTCCACGTTGCTGTACAACCCGTACACCTCGTCGTTGACGCTCACCCAGGCGTAGCCCACCCTCGCCGCCGGGTGGCCCGCCGCCCGGAACACCTCGTAGGCCACCACCTCGTGGACCTGCGTCTCGTCGTGAAGCATATTATTGAGGGTAATCTTTCCTTTTCCGTGGTATGATTGCTCCGGCAGGTAGTAGTTGAAGTCGACCTTGAACGCGGCCTTGCCGTTGAGGTCCTGGAACGAGCCGGAGCCCTTGAGCCGCACGCCCACCTGGTCGAAGCGCTCCCCGTCGACGACCACGTTGCCCTCGACGTACTCCTTGGGCGTGCGTCGCAGAAGTCGCATCGCATCTTCGCTGAGCTCGATCTTGATCTCGTGCACGGCGTCCAGTGAGTAGATGCCGTCGTAGTCGTCGGGCTCCTCCCCGGTGTCGGGGGGCTCGCCGGTGTCGGGGGGTCGCCGGTGTCGGTGCCGGGGGCGTCTTCGGTGCCGGTGTCGCTCCCGCCGTTGTTGTCTTTCAAACCACCCACGTCGAGGGAAGCGCCCCCGGTGCAGGCCAGTGCGAACCACGCTGCGAGCATGGCCTTACGATAACCGCGCCTGCGTCGCCCCGCTGGAAGGGCGTGGTATACCTCGACGGCCGGAGCCAACGCTGACCGCACCGACCGCTGCCTTGCTGACCGTGTGGTTGCTCGCTTGCGACGACTCCGCCGTGCAACAACCCGTCGCCTCCGTGGTGGACAGCGCGCCGCCGCCCGACACGCTGGTCATCGCGGTCGACGCCGAGCCGCGGAACCTGCTGAGCCCCTTCGCGGGGAGCGAGGTGGAACGGCAGGTGCTGGACCTCATCGGTGCGCCGCTGCTGACGGCGGACTTCGACTGCGGCCTGGACTTCCGTCCTCGATTCGCGAGGAACTTCGCGTGGTCCGAAGACGGGCGGACCCTCGCCATGGAGTTGCGCGACGACGTGCGGTGGTCCGACGGCGACGTGGTCGACGCCCAGGACTTCGTGGCGGCCTTCCAACTCCTCGACCGGGCCGCGCCCCAGGTCCGGGCCGTCGACGCCACCCACCTGGAGTTCGCCTTCGCGGAGCAGGGGGATCCCGCCGCCCGCCTGGCGCAGGTGGCCCTCCTGGCCCCGGTCCCTGCGCACGTGCTGGGCGGCATCGACGCCAACGCCATGCGCGCCCACCCGTTGAACACCGAGCGACCGCTGGCGTCGGGGCCGTGGGTGGTCGCCGCCTGGACGCCAGGCGAGGGGCTAGTCCTCGAACCCAACCCCGGGTGGCCGGGGCCGCGTCCACAACTGGCGCGCGTGACGCTGAGGTTGGTGGCCGAGGAGGGCGAGCGGGTGCGGGAGCTGGAGCGAGGCACGGTCGACCTCGTCGACGACATTCGACTCGCCGACGCGGATCGCCTCGCCACCGCCAGCGACCTCCGCACCGTCCGTCGCGCCGACCGGGGACAGCACGACGTCTTCTGGAACACGGTGGACCCGCGGGCCCGAGCGGAGCGTGAGGGCGCCGCCGCCGCGAAGGGCAGGCCGGCCCCCGACACGCCACTGGCACCCCACCCGCTCTTCGGATCGGCGACCGTCCGGAGGGCCCTGTCGTCGGCGATCGACGTCGAGGCGATGCTTCGTGACGTGGCCCGCTCCCCCCGGTCCGGAGAGGTGTACGGGCGCCCCAGCGTGGGCGCCGTGTCGCCGAGCCTGTGCGGCTACCACAACGACGCCCTGCTCCCCATCCCCTACGATCCCGACGTGGCGACGGCGGCGCTCGGGCGCGCGGGCTGGGTCGACAACAACGGCGACGGCACGCTGGAACGAGCAGGACAGACCTTCCGCTTCACCCTCTCGGTCCCGGCCGGGAGCGACGCCCGGCGACGGCTGGCAGAGCTGGTGCAGGCCAACCTCGCCACCGTCGGCGTCGACGCACAGCTGGAGTTCGTCGAGGCCGGCGCGCTGGCCACCCGCCTACGTGCCGGACAGTTCGACGCCGTCCTCTCCGGTTGGCCCGGGCACCTGGCGCTGGATCCGGCGGCAGCCTGGGGTGCCGAGGGTCCGTTCGCCCTCACGGGCTACCGGAACCCTCGGGTGGACGCGCTCTTGGGGCGCGGCTTGCAGAGCAGCGACCAGGCACGCGCCCAGGCCACCTGGCGCGAGTACCAGTCCCTGGTATACGCCGACCAACCTTGGACATTTCTGCTGTGGGCCGACGAGATCGTCGCCGTGTCGCGGCGCTTCGACAACACCACCATCGACGAGCTGGGGCCGTACCGGCGGGTCGAGGAGTGGACTGTCGCGCCGAGCAAGGTGAAGCGGCCGCCGTCGTAGCGAGGCGGCGGCGGATTACAGGAAGCGCGCGATGCTGGTCCTCTCCGTCCGCCCGGTCTTCCTTCGATGATGGCCGATATCTGGGCGTTGACCCTTGGAATTGTGCGCGGCGTGGCGATTGTGGTCGCGGCGTGGTGGGTGGGCGGCTACCTCCGCAGCCTCGCGCTGGCATGGCTGGAGCCGCGCGTCGCCCCCACCTGGCGGGGCATTCTCTCGCAGTTCGTGCGGTTCTTGCCGCTCGTGGTGGTGATGCAGACGGTGCTGGAAGGCGTGGGCATCCCCGCCACCAGCTACATCGCGGGCGTCGGCGCGGTCGGGTTGGCGATCGCGCTGTCGCTCCGCGACAGCCTGAGCAACGCCGCCAGTGGCGCCATCTTGTTGAGCACCACCCCCTTCCACGTCGGCGACACCGTCACCGTGGGTGGCGTACAGGGAAAGGTGGTTCGCGTGGGCTTTATCACCACCGAGCTACTGGCCGACGACGGGAGGGTGATCACGCTCACCAACGACCGGGTGTTCGCGTCGAACATCGAACGCCACGGCGCGAACGGCAAAGTGCGCGTGGAAGTGCCGGCGCGGCTGCCGGCCACGCTGCTCGACGCCACGCTGCTCGAGCGCCTCCGGGCGGGGCTCGACGACCACGAGTGCGAAGTGAGCGTCGTCGAGGTCGACACCACCCAGGGCACGCGGCTTACCATCCGCAAGTGGTGTGTACCCGCCGAAGCCGCCGCCACGCGCGAGGCGCTGGCGCTCAAGGTCTCGGCCTGCCTCCGTGAATTGCTGCCCACGCCGGTTCCCACGTGAGCTGGATCCTGGGCGCCACGCTGGCCCTCGCCGCCGAGGGGCCTCGCGTCGTGCTCACGCTGTCCGACGGGCAAGAACTGCGGGGCTACCTCCTGGCCCGCAGCGAGTCGGTGGTGGTACTGGAGCTGCTCGACGGGCAACGCCTGGAGCTCCCGGCCAGGGCGGTGCGCGCGGTGGCCGACGAGCCCGGCGCGGGCTCGGTGCCCACCACCCCCGCCCCCGCCGCAACCTCCCCCGGCGGCTTCGCCCCGGATCCCAACAGCAGTCGATACTTCTACTCGCCCTCGGCGTTTCCGCTCGGCCAGGGCAACGGCTACCTGGCGCAGCGCGAACTGGCGATCACCTCCGCCGGCGTGGGCATCACCGAGTTCTGGGACATCGAGGCGGGGACGATCGTGCCGCTGTTGTTCACCGAGGCGCCGGTGGGGTTGGTGGGGACGAAACTCACCGCGCGGGCCGGCAAACAGTGGCGCGTGGGGCTGGGCGCCCAGGCCTTCTTCGTGGACGCCTCGGCCCTGGGTTTCGTTTTCGCCAACACGACCTACGGCCACGAGGACCGGCACGGCACCGTCGCCGCGGGCGTCCTGATGGACTTCACCACCGGCGAAGTGGCCATGGACGTGCTCACGACCAGCCTGAACTGGCGCCTGGGCGACAAGGCCGCGCTGGTGACCGAGGTGTGGTGGACCTACATCCCCCGGGGCGAGATCTGGCCGGGCACGCACCTGTTCATCGTGCCCGCGGGGGGCGTCCGGTTGTTCGGCCCGAAGTTTGCCGTGGACCTCGGGCTGGTGCCGGTGATCACCGCCGAGCCGTCCCTGCCGGTCCTGCCGCTGCCGTGGATCAGCTTCGCCTGGAACTGGTCGTTGAACAAGTCTGCACCCTAGGGGTGGAATCCCGCCCCCTGGCCCATTAGAATCGCGCCCCCCCAATAGGAGCGTGATGCCTGCTGCAAGTTTTTCGTCCGTCGTCGAGATGTTTCACCACCGAGTGCGGAGCACTCCGGACGCCGAGGCCTACTTCTACCGGAAGGGCAGCGACTGGCAGACGATGTACTGGAAAGACGTCGGCGTCCGGGCGCGGAACATCGCCTGCGGCCTCCGTTCGCTGGGCATCCAGAACGAGGACCGCGCCTGCATCCAGGCCGGCACCCGGGTGGAGTGGATCCTCGCCGACATGGGCATCCTGTGCGCGGCGGCCGCCTGCACCACGATCTACCCGTCCTCAACCCCGGAAGAAGTCGCCTACATCGTGAGCGACTCCGGTGCCCGGTTCGTGTTCGCCGAGAACGACAAGCAGGTGGCGAAGCTCCAGGGCAAGCGCTCGGAGCTGGGCAACCTCGTCGCCGTCATCGTGTTCGACGGCACCGCCTCCGCCGACGGCTGGGTGCTGAGGTTGGAAGAACTGGAGCGCCGCGGCGCCGAGTGGGACACGAACAACGCCGGCGAGTACGACCGGATCACCGCCGCCGTGGGCCCCGACCAACTCGCGACGCTGATCTACACGTCGGGCACCACCGG
>CAYHRZ010000216.1:0-8410 GCA_964359125.1 uncultured Klebsiella sp.
TGCATCCATTGCAGAAATCGCGGCCACCACTGCTAGATCGCATTGGTTGAGATCACGCGGGATCACGCCTTCGTGGGCGGCCACCTGGAACACGCTGTCGGCACTGGTGTAGACGATCGGGTGCCCGGTGCGCTGGTGCTCCGCGCCCAGGCGTTGGATGATCTCCGTGCCACTCGCCGCCACGTTGCCGAGGTAGCCCGCGGCGCAGGCCTCCTCGAACTCGGCCATCAACGCCGGGGGGAAACCGTCGTAGTAGGTGGTGAAGGGCTCCACGACCTTGCAGCCGGCGATCTCCCAGTGCCCGGCGATCGTGTCCTTCCCGGCGCCGGCGGTCGCCATCTTGCCGAAGGCGCCACTGTTGCCGCGGTCCGCCTGCCCCCGCAGCGGACGAATCGAACAGAGGCCCATCGCAGCGAGGTTGGGCATCACCACGTCGTGGTGCTCGCAGATGTGACCGAGGGTGTCGCTCCCGGCGTCGCCGTACTGCTCCGCGTCGGGCATGGCGCCCACGCCCATGCTGTCGGCCACCACCAGCGCCACCCGCGGCGGGCGGCCGCTCCCCATCAGTAGCTACCCTTGCTGGTGCCGCCGGTGACGATGACGACACTCGCGCTGGCCCCGATGCGCGTGGCCCCCGCCGACAACATCGCCTGGGCGTCGGCGGTGTTGCGCACGCCGCCGCTGGCCTTCACCCCCATCTCGGGGCCCACCACCTGCCGCATCAACCGGATGTCGTCGACCGTGGCGCCGCCGCCGGAGAAACCGGTGCTGGTCTTGACAAAGGCCGCACCCGCCGCCTTGGACAGCGCACAGGCCGCCACCTTCTGCTCGCGGTTGAGCATGTGCGTTTCCAGGATCACCTTCACCGGGCGGCCCTGCGCGGCCTCCACGACACCCTTGATGTCGTCAAAAACCGCGTTGTGGTCGCCCGACTTGAGCAAGCCCAGGTTGACCACCATGTCGATCTCGTCGGCGCCGTTGGCGATGGCCTCGCGGGTTTCCGCCTGCTTGGCGCGGGTGGTACACACGCCGTGGGGGAAGCCCACCACGCAGATGGTCATCACGCCCGAGCCCTGCAACAGTTGTTTGCAGAGGGTGACCCAGGTGGTTTGCACACACACGCTGGCGAACTTGTAGGCCCGCGCTTCCTCGCAGAGTTTCACGAACTCCGCGCGCACGGCGTCGGGCTTTAACAGCGTGTGGTCGATGCGCCGCGCCACCTCGCTCGACGGGACCTCGCCGGGCGCCCCGCCGTCGGTGCCGATGCGATCCGCCCCGTGCAGGTGACGGTCCAGGGCGGCCTGGTCCTGCCAGGTGCCGCGTACCTCGGCGAGCGGGGGCACGGCGGCCATCGTGGACTGCGCGCTGAGCTCCGCCTTCACCCGCTCGGCGATGCGGTTGACCAGGTTTTCCATCTCGGTGGGCATGGTGCCCGCGTAACCTGCTCCCTACGCCCGGTTGGACACCCCGGCGCCCGCGAAGGTGGCCATCTGGTTCATGACCTTGGCCGCCAGGCGGACGCTGTCGATGGCGAGCACCGCGCCGGTGCCCTCGCCGAGTCGTAAGTCGAGGTCGTGCAGGGGCTCCTTGCCCATGCTCCGCGACATCGCCCAGTGCGCGTTCTCCGCGCTCTTGTGCGACACCAGCAGGTAGGGCAGCACCTCGGGCTCCAGGACGCTGGCCACCAGGCCACCGCAGGTGCTGATGAAGCCATCGAGCACCACCGGCACGCCCTCCGCGGCGCCGCCGAGGCAGAGGCCCGCGATGGCGGCGATCTCCAACCCGCCCACCTCCGCGAGCACCCCCAGCCCGTCGTGACGGTCCGGCCGACCCCGGGCGATGGCACAGTCGATCACCCGCGCCTTGCGGGCCAGACCGGCGTCGTCGATGCCCGTACCGCGCCCGGCGGTGAGCTTGCCGGGCATGCCAGCGATGGCCGAGAGGCAAGCCGCCGCCGCCGTGGTGTTGCCGATGCCCATCTCGCCGGCGCCGAGCAGGTCCACGCCGTCCGCTGCGGCCTGGCGGGCCACCTCCACCCCCACCCGTACGGCGGACTCCGCCTCGTCGCGGCTCATCGCCGCCTCCACCGCCATGTTGCCGGTTCCCGGGCGCACCTTCCGGTCGAGGAACCTGGCCGACTCGGTGTCGCGACACGAGGATATGTCACCCGCCACGCCCACGTCGACCACCACCAACTCCACCCCGTGGTGCCGCGCGAACACGTTGACGGCGGCGCCCCCGGCCAGGAAGTTGAACACCATCTGCACGGTGACGGCGCTGGGGTAGGGCGACACCCCCTCGGCGGTGACCCCGTGGTCGCCGGCGAAGGTGTAGAGGCGCGGTCGACTCGGCACCGCCGGGGGACAGCGCCCCGTGGCCCCGCACCACCACGCCCCGAGGTGCTCGATCTTGCCCAGGCTCCCGGGCGGCTTGGTGAGCTGGTCCAGGTGGGCGCGGGCCGACCGCTCCGACTCGTCGTTCCAGGGGCGGGGCGTAGGCCAGTGGGCGGGTGTGCTCATGCGCCGCGGCGTATGCTGCCCTGCCGTGTTTCGCCCCCCTACCGAGCACCGCCGCGGCGGCTGGCCCCTCGCGGTACTCGTCGCCCTGCTCTGGGCCGTCCTACCCCTTCTGCCCGCGTTGATCGCCGGGAAGCTGGTGGGCAGCCCCTACACGGACCTCTACCCCTCGGCCTGGGGGCTGGCGGTTTTCGCCGAGGCGCAGCCCGGACTCCCCCTCTCCACGCCCCTGTTCGGCGCCCCGGGCGCGCAGGGCTTCTACTACTCCTCGCCGCTGCACGGCTGGGTCGGCGCGCCGCTGCACGCCCTCTTCGGCCCGGTCGTGGCCTACAACACCACCCTCGTCCTGGCCCGCGCCGCCACCGTGCTCGCGGCCTTCGGTTGGCTCCGCGCCCTGCGACTGGCGCCGGTGCCGGCCATCGCCGGCGCGCTGTTCTACGGCGCCTCGCCCTTCTTCCACGGCTACACCGTGGAGGGCATCGTGGAGGGCACCGACGGCTGGGCCCTGCCGCTGTGGGCATGGATGGTCGCCCGAGGGCACAGCGCCAGGGCACTGCTCGCCTGTTTCCTATGCATCTTCTCGTCGTGGTACCTCGGCATGGTGGCCTGCGGGCTGGCCGCCCTCGCCGGCTACCGGCTCAGGGCGGCGTGGTGGAGCCTCGGGGGGCTGCTGCTGGCGTTGCCCTTCCTCCTCGCGTTCGGCAGCGCCTTCGGCGGCAACACGCCCTTGTCCGACGAGGTGCGGGTGGCGATGTCGGCGCCGTTGCGGGTACCGACACCGAGTCTGTTGTCGCGACCCAACCCATTCGCCATCACCACCTACGTCGGCTGGACGACGGTGCTGCTCGCCGCACTCGGCGCCCGCTCCCGGCCGGGTCTCGCCCTCGGCGCCCTCGGTTGTTTCGTCCTCAGCACCGGCCGTGGCCCCTGGTGGGACCTGCCCGTGCTGGAGCTGGTGCGTTTCCCCTACCGGTGGCACGCCGGCACGCTCTTGTGCCTGGCGCCGCTGGTCGCGAGCGCACCGTGGCGCGGCCTCGCCTTCATCCCCTGGGTGGAGGGTCTCCTCGCCTCGCCGGTCGACATCGTCCCCCCCGGCGCCCCGGTGGACGTGCCCGCGATCTACGACCGCGTCTCTGGCCCGGTGCTCCTGGAGTTCCCCGGCCCCTACGCCGCGCTTCCCGGGCAACCCAACGCCTCTCGGCCCCGCGCCCGGTACTACCTCTGGGCCCAACTCACCCACGGCGCGGCCTCGCCCTGGAGCCTGGACTTCAACGGCATCGCCACCACCACCAGCGGCACCTGGCGCGAACAACTGCTGGCCTTCGACACGGACTACCGTCGCATCTCGGGCCTCGAAGCCGGGACCGTGGACTGGGACGCCGCACGGGCCGACGGCGTGACGCAGGTGATGGTCCACGCCGAGGAGTTGGGTGACAGCGACGAGGCGGCGCTCGAGAGCAGCCTCGTCGCGGCGGGCGCCACCCTGCTCGCCGCCGAGGGACAGCTATCGCTGTGGGCGTTGTAGGCGTCGGGTGGCCAGCAGACCCAGCCCGCCCAGGCCCAGCGCGGCCCCCGGCACCGCCGCGCAACCGACGCCGTTCGGCTCCACGGGCACGCCGTCGACCACCATGCCGTCGGTCTCGGCGTCGACGGGAGCGTTGCCGAGGTCGCTCACCGTGGTGGCATCGTCGACGTAGTCGATCACCCAGCCGGCGACAGTGTCCACCCGCAGGCTGCCCATCGTCCCCCCCTCGCAGGTCGTCACCCAGTTCATCACCCCGGCCAGCGCGTACTCGTCGCCGCCGTCGGACCACCGGAAGAGGGGCCCGCCGCTGTCGCCCATGCAGCCGTTGGCCTCGCCCTGGTCGTCCTCGGTGTAGAGCCAGGTGCCGTCGACGTCGACCTGTTCCACCCGCGCCTCGCGCTTGACCACCTCGCCCGAGACGTCGTCGTGCGCCTCTGCCCCGAAGCCCACGATCGTGAAGCTTCGGCCATCGTCGGCGGCGGCCGAGGGCGTGCCGGTGAACAGCGCCGCGGGCGCCACCGGCGCGTCGTCGTCGAGTTGCAGGAGCGCCGCGTCGCCGGTGCCGCTGTTGGCGTCGTAGTCGGGGTGGACCACCCAGGAGGCGGTCGAGAGCGTGGCCGCGGTGATCTCGGACATGTCGTCGACGAACGCCACGTAGGCGGCCGTCGGGCTGTAGCCCGCCGCGGGGACGACGCAGTGGGCCGCCGTGAGCACCCAGCCACGGCCCACCAGCGTGCCGCTGCACACGCCGACCACGCCACCGTCGTAGCCCTCGAGGATCACCAGCACCGCCTCGGGGAACGAGGTCGTGACGGTCCCCCCGGCCACCGGTGGTGGTGCGGCGCCCAGGCCGAGCAGGCTCAGCGCCAAGAGCTGGAGCGCACGCGCCGGTCGTCGCGACACTACCGGCGCCGTCGCGTCCCGGCGGCGAGCGTCATGGCCAGCGCACCCAGGAGGCTCGACACGCCCCCCGCTGCCGGCACCACCGCGCAGCCCCAGCCCGAGTCCGAGCTCGCGTCGAGCAAGCCACCGTCGTCGTCGTCGCCGGATTCGTCGTCGGTGCCCGTGCCGTCGCCGTCGCCCGTGCCCGGCACGTCGTCCTTGTCGTCTTCGTCGTCTTCCGCGGGCTCATCCTCGACCTCTTCGCCGCCGAGGGTGTAGTCCTCGGTGTACTCGGAGATCCAGTCGAGGTGCGCGTCGACCCGGGCCGAGCCCAGGTAGCCGTCCTCGCAACCGCTGACGAAATCCATGATGCCCGCGATCGCGTAGGTACCGTCTTCGTAGAGCCGCATCATCGGACCGCCCGAGTCGCCGTAGCAGGCGTTCTGGCCGTCGTCGGGGTCGTAGGTGTAGACCAGGAGGTCGGTGTAGTCGTAGAGCGGGACCTCGGCCACGCGCTTCTTGGGGTTGGACGAGGCGTCGTTGTCGCTGGTGGCGCCAAATCCGACGAGGCGGAACTCCTCGCCCCGGTCGCGCTGGCGGAAGTTGTCGCCGGCCAGCGCCATGTACGGCCCGTCGACCTTCTGCGACATCTTCACCAGCGCGATGTCGTGCTCGCCGGTGCGGCTGGAGTACTCGGGGTGGGCGAACCAGTCGGAGGCGTTGACGATGTCGGACTGCTCGGCCGAGTTCAGCGAGTCGGCGAAGATCACGTAGATCCGCTCGATGGTGAAGCCCCCGCTGTCTTTCACGCAGTGGCTGGCGGTGAGCACCCAGCGGTCCGAGATCACCGAACCGGTACACATGCCGCCCTGGCGCCCGCTGCTGTCGGTCATGTAGAGGAGCACCACCTCCTCGTAGTCGCTGGTCGTGTCGCCGTTGACGATGGGCGGGGGTGCGGCGGCGAGGGCGTGGGCAGCGAGGAGGGAGAGCACGGCGACTCCGGTGCGCGATCACCGTAGCCGCAGACCGCCGCGTCCAGTTGTACCGGATTCGTCAAAGCTCGTGGTCGCCTCAGCGCGGGCGGCGGCCACAGAGCGCGAACTTCAGGTACCTCCCCTCCGGGTGCCCGAATGCCGTGGGGTGATCGGGGGGCTCGGCGCTGCGGTGCAACCACGACCAACCCGGGCCCAGGCCCTCGCGCACGGACTCCTCCCAGCGCTCGTTGTTGAGGCGGGCCGTACACGACGACGTCGCGACCAAGTCGGTGGCGTAGGTCCCGACTTGCCGGTGGAGGCGCTTGTAAGCAGCGCGGGCGGCGCTGTCGGCCTCGCGGGCGCGGGTGAGCGAGGGCGGGTCGCAGATCACGAGATTCGACGGGGGCCCGGTGAAGGCAAAGGCATCGGTCGCGACAAAGTCGTGTTGGGACGGGTCGACGCCGTTGAGCCGGAAGATCTCCCGCGCGTCGTCGAGCGCCGCCGCCGCCGTGTCGACACTGGTGACGGGGCGGGCCCCCCCGAGCGCCGCCGCGACCGAGAAGCCGCCGTTGTAGGCGAACAGGTTGACCACGGTGCGCCCGCTCGCCCAGCCACGCACCAGCCGCCGGTGTTCGCGCTGGTCCAGGAACAACCCCGTCTTCTGTCCCGCGCGGACTCGCGCGAGGAGCTTCATGCCGTGCTCGGTCACCACGATGGCCTCGGCGGGCTCCGGGCCGCGCAGGGTCTCGCCCTCGTCGCGGTCGTTGACGGTGCCGACACCGTGACGACGGAACACCGTGGTGGCGCCGTGGTCCACGAGGCGATTCACGATCGTGCCCAGGTGCGGCTCCCAGCAGCGCGCGTAGAGCTTGAGCACCCACACCGCGTCGTAGCGATCGACCACCAGCCCGGGCAGGCCGTCGCCCTCGCCGTGGCACACCCGGTAGGCGTTGGTGTCGCCCCCGACGAGCGCGCGGCGCCCGTGGGCAGCAGCCAGTCGCGACGCGATGAACTCCTCCGCCGACATCGGCGTGGTCCCGAGCACTCGCACGGCGATGGCCCCCTCGTCGCCGATGCCGATCGCCACGCGCTTGCCGCGGGGGTCGACGAGGTCCACCAGCTCACCCAGCTTGGCACGCCCGTGAACGCCGTCGGGGTACACCCAGGGGTGGCCCCGGGCCACGGGGCCCACGGTGTCGGCGGTGAGCGTGAGGCGACGCACGCCGCCCCCTAGCACGGCCCGCGATCAGCCCGAGAGCGACAGGAACCGCGGGATCACCGCGCTGAAGACGGCGCGAGTGGGCTCGCCGAAGTCGGCTTCCGGGTGGAAGATCACCCCCCAAGACCGCCCGTGCCGGAAGGCCGCCACGTCGCGCTCCGGCCCCATCGCCACGACGGTGCCGCGCCCGCCGTGCATGCCCCAGTGGCGTTGCTCGTAGGCCAACTCGCCGTGCAGGTCGTGCAGCAACGGGTCGTCGTGTTGCTCGCGCAACAACTGGACCGGGTGGAGCCCCTCCCGGGGCTGCCCCAGCGGCCGCGCCGTCGCGCCGAGGGCGAGCGCCAGCATCTCCATGCCGAAGCAGATCCCCAGGGTGGGCAGGTTGGCGGCCAGGCGGGAGCCGAGGGCAGCGAGCAAGGGACCGCGCCACGGGCCGGCCTGCAGCGGCGAGCCGGGCCCGCCGCCGAGGATCCACGGTGCCGGCCCCGGAGGCGGCAGGGCACCGGCCCGGCGCACGTCGTGAGTGGCCGCGCGTTGACCTGCGCCCTCGACCAGCGCCACGATCGCCGCCGTGCCCCGGTTCGGGTGGCCGTCGTTGAGGTCCAGCAGGTGAACGGGCATCGGCTACGGTAGACTATGCTGATGCTCGCGCTGTGGATCCTCGGCTGCACGGTCGAGTCGAACGTCTCCGCCAACGAGGACCCGGAGCGGTACGACGAGTACGAGCCTCCCGACCCGCTGGTCAACGACGCCGACCGCGATGGCACGGTCGACGCCTCCGACTGCAAGCCCTACGACGCCGACTACCACCCCGGCGCCAGGGAATGGTGCGACGGGCTGGACAACGACTGCGACGGCGAGGTCGACGAGGACGACTACGACCTCGACGACGACGGCTACGACGACGAGGCCGAGTGCTACCTGCTCGACCCCTACGGCAACTGGGACTGCAACGACAACCTCGACACCGTGTACCCCGGCGCCCGCGAGAGCTGCGACTACGTCGACAACGACTGCGACGGCGTGATCGACAACGGGGACTACGACGGCGACGGCTACGACCTCTGCACCGACTGCGACGACAGCGACGCCTTCATCAACCCCGACATGCCCGAGGCCTGCGACGCCATCGACAACGACTGCGACGACGAGATCGACGAGATCTGGGACTTCGACGGCGACGGCTACTCCGAGTGCCAGGGCGACTGCGACGACGACGACCCCGACTTCAGCCCCGACGCACGGGAAAGCTGCGACGGGGAAGACAACGACTGCGACGGCCTGGTCGACGAGA
>CAYHRZ010000217.1:0-6251 GCA_964359125.1 uncultured Klebsiella sp.
GTAGTCGCCCGCGCTCATGCCCACGCTGGGGGTGCCCGGGAGGCTGAAGGTGGAGTCGCAGAGTAAAGCGGCTCCCGGTGCCCACCGCGCTCTCCACCGTGACCTCCGCCCGCATCGCGTGGCAGAGGTGCTTCACCAGCGCCAGCCCCAGCCCAGTGCCGCCCACGTCGCGGGAGCGACCCGGGTCCACCCGGTAGAACCGTTCGAACAGCCGGGCGTGGTGGACGGGGTCGATGCCCGGTCCGTTGTCGGACACGGTGACGATGACGACCTCCCCTTGTCGCGACACGTCGACCTGGACCAGACCACCGTCGGGGGTGTACTTCACCGCGTTGTCGACGAGGTTGCCCAGGGCGTGGACGAAGGCGTCGGCGTTGATGGTGGCCTCGACGTCGGCCGCGCACGAAACGGTCACCCGGGTGCCGCGGGCCTCGCCCTGGGTCGACACCCGCTGGGCCACCTCGGCCACCAGGGGCGCCAGCAGTTGCCGGTCGCAGGAGAGATCCTGCCCCCGGGCCTCGATCCGCGAGAGGTGCAAAACGTCGTCGACCAGCGCGTGCAAGCGCCGGGCATTGCGGACCATGGCGTCGATCATCGGCCGGGCGACCGCGGGCAGTTCTTCGTCGAAGAGCGCCTCGGCGTAGCCGAGGATGGTCGTGATCGGCGTGCGGAGTTCGTGCGACACGTTGGCCACGAAGTCGCGGCGGGCGCGCTCGGCCGCGCGCACGCTGGTGATGTCGAGCACCACGCCCAGGGCGCCCCGGCCCCCCTCCAGCGGCAGCCCCCGGATGACCAGGTCCCGCGGGCCATACACCACCGAGCGCTCCGCCACCTCCCCGGTGCGGCGGCACTCGTCGATCACGTCCTGGAGCTCGGCCACCGGGATGGTTTCTACCGGCGTTTTACCAGTGGGATCCCCCCGCACCGGCAGCAGCACCCGGGCGGCGGGGTTCACCATGCGCACCCGGCCCTGGTCGTCGACCAGGATGAGCCCGTTGGGTGTTTGCCGCACCATCTCCTGCTCCACCCGCAACTCGCTGCGCATCCCCCGGGCCTCTTCGCCCAGCGCCCGCACCAGGTCGTCCAGGGCCGCCACCAGGCCGCTCATCCGGGCCGGGGCGCCCTCGGTGGCCAGGCGCTCGTCTTCGCCACGGGCATAGCGGCGAACCGAGCGCGACAGGCGCTCCATCCACAAGTTGGCCTGGTGACGCTCCCACAGGCTCCACGCGAAAGCCAGCGCGAGCAACACGGTGACCGCGAGCAAGGCTAGATCCACGCCGCGCACCATAGCCCGGGCGCCGGGAAAGCGGGACTACGCCGACTTGGGCGACAGGGCGTTGAGGCGGTAGCCCACGCCGCGGACGGTCTCGATGCGCTCGCCCGCCGGGCCCAACTTCTCGCGCAGCCGCTTCATGTGCGTGTCGACCGTGCGGGTGCCCAGGTCCGGGGGCATGTCCCACACCTCCTGGAGCAACTGTCCCCGGGTTTGCACGCGGCCACTACGGCGGGCCAGCGTCGTGAGCAAGCGAAACTCGGTAGCGGTGAGTTGGATCTCGCCCTCGTCGACCCACACCCGGTGGGCCGCCGCGTCGATGCGCAGCGCACCGAGCCGGAGTTGACCCGCGTCGTCGGTCGATGGCTCGGCCGTGCCACGTCGCAAGACGGCACGGATGCGGAGCACCAGCTCCCGCGTGGAGAAGGGCTTGGTGACGTAGTCGTCGGCGCCCACCTCGAAGCCCACCACGCGATCCACCTCCTCACCCCGGGCCGTGAGCATGATGATCGGCACCGCCGCGGTGGCGGGCTCGGCCCGCATCCGGCGGCAGACTTCGGTGCCCTGCATCCCCGGCAACATCAGGTCCAGGAGCACGAGATCCGGGCGCACACCCGGTGCTGCCGCCAACGCCTCCGGACCGGAGGCCACCGCCGTCACGCCAAAGCCCTCGCGCGACAGGACGTGTACGAGCAGGTTCCGGATGTCGGCTTCGTCGTCGACGACAAGGATCGAAGCGGTACGTTCCACGCCCGCTAGCCTAAGCCCGCCGCGTGACAGCGGCGTGACGATTTGCGGAACGCTGCCGCGGCCCTCACCCCGGGTCCGGCACGACGTCGTGGAACTTGCCCAGGTCGATCACCAGGCGGCCGTCGGGAAGCTGCGACATCACGTCGACGAAACGGTGGTCTTGCTTGAGGTCGTCGGTGGTGTAGATGTGACGCGCGTACGTGGTGGTGCCGTAGGTGCCGTCGTGACCGAGGAATGTGACGACGAGCGCGAGAATCCGGTCCTCGGCGAGGCCGTGAAGGGGGCTGCCGGGGCCGATGTTGTGGACCAGCGTCCAGCTCAAGGCAAACAGTGGCTGGTGGTTGCGCTGCAAGGGCAGGTCCAGCACGCGGCGCATGTGGTGCCCCTCGGCGCTCACCTCGTCGACCAGCACGCTCACCGTCACCCGGGCATCGACCACCTCGTTCCCACGGGCATTGGCCAGCCGGAGCATCAACGTGGGTTCGCCGTGGCGCCTGGTGCGCACGACGTGTTGTGAGAACAGCACGCTCGACTGCGGTCGCGAGGCCTTGGCCAACATCAACCCGGTGGCCATGGCCACGAACAGCATGCCCACCGCCGCCTCGACCGTCACCAGCATGTTGCCGTAGGGGGTCGCGGGGCTGAGCACGCCGTAGCCGATCGTGGCCATGGTCTGGACGCTGAAGTTGAACGCCGTGGCGAAACCACCCCCGCCCTGGAAACTGCCGTCCTCCAACAAGTATAAACCGCCGAAAACCACGTTGATGAACAGGTAGGCGAAGCCGAAGGTCAAGAACAGGCGCGTCCACGAGCCTTCGAGGAAGAAGAAATACAGGTCGCGACGCAACTCCGCTGGCGCCCCCTTCCGCACGGCGTCGCGGACGTCGACCCGGGGGGCCCGCTGCGCAACCGCGCCCTCCTCCCGCGCCCGACGGGCCACGTCGGCGATGCTCACCGCGTCTTTCGAGGCCGCGCTCTCCTCCAGTGGCGCCATCGCGATGTCGAAGAGCACCTGCGCCACGCACACCGCCGCGACCAGCGCGAGGAAGGTGCCCGCCGCCATCTCGCCGCCCACCTGGCCGAGCAAGAGAACGACGAGGGCCGACACCGTCCGGGCGATCACCCGCTGGTGGTCGCTGAGAATGGCATTACGCCTGGCCGTCACCGAGTCGACCAGCGCCACGCTCAACAGCGCGACCGCGAGGGATCCCGCGAGCAGCCACCGGTACGGCTCGGGCGCTACCGCCGCGAGGTCGAACTTCACCGCCTTCTTCACCGCCACCCCGACCGCCGTGACGCCGAGCGTCAGCGGCAGGTGCCCGTACAACCACACCGTCCAGGCCCCGCGCTGCCGCTTGATGTGCGAGCCCGCCACGTCATCGAAGTAGATCCACCACAAGCACACGGTGAGGGTGAGGTTGAAGAAGCCCTTGAGCTGGTACGACAGGTCCAGCGCGTGCCCGCTGCCGGTGAGGTAGGTCAGCACCTTCACGAACGACTCGCCGAGCACGATGATCGTCAGCAGGCCATAGCGTTCGCCGAGGTGCTCCTGGTCGAGCGGCAACTGCTCGGCCAGGGCCCGCGCCGGGCGGCTCACCGGGGCGAAGAGGATCGTCGCGATGCCCCCAGCCCACAGCAGGTAGCCGTGGGGCAGGGGCAAGAACGCGCTGGTGGCAAACATCGCCGCCGCGGCGCCAAACACCAGTCCCCAGTATCGGCCGTACTCCCTCGCCTCCGGCACCTGGTGCCAGGCCCGGGCGTTGAGCAACGCCACCACGCCCAGCGCAACGGCGAAAGCCACTGAAAAACCACGGTGCGAACCCGACATCGCCGCGTGGGAGCTGATCGCCATGGCGCCCACCGCGAACATCTGTCCCAACACCAGCGCCCGGTGCAGGAAGTCGTCGACGTCGAAGCGGTTCGCGTAGAAGGTGAACCCCGTCCACGCGATCCACAGCGGGACGAAGTGCAGGGAGAATAGGGCGAAGCCGCCCACGCTCACGTCTTCGCTGAGCCAGTCGCCGAGCTGGATGATCCCGGCCACGAAGATCAGGTCGTAGAACAGCTCCAGCCACGAAACACGCTTGCCCTCGCCGTGGCGGGGCACGTGCAAGACCGGGAGGTGGTACCAGCGGGAGCGCACGCCGGGGCTCCTTAGCCGTGCGTGCGCCGCCCGGCGCTAGGGGGCTTCACAGGCCGTGGCTTCGGCGACGACCTGCGCGTGGCGATCGGAGATGGCATCGCGCACGCTCTGCACCTGGTAGCTCCAGTCCGAGGCGGAGGCGAAGTAGGGGTCGTCCGCCACGTAGCCGTCGAGCAACGCTTCCACCCGGTCGAGCTCCGCGCCCAGCACGTCGGGGTGGGTGACGGTCGCGACGTCGAGCACGGTTGCACAGAACTCCGACGCGCGCAGCGAACGCAGCCGGCGCAAGAACTCCGGGCCGCCCTCCTCCTTCCAGGTGGGGTGCAGGTCCCAGATGCTCTCGGACAGCGCGTCGCTCACCCGGAAGGACTGGTCCTTGTCCCAGGGATACACCACGAAGCGCTCGGCGCTCGGGTCCCGGTACAGCAGGTAGTTCTGTCCCACGCCGGCCATGCCGTCGACGTCGGGTAGCGCCATGTCGACCGCCACCTCGGTCAGGAACTCCGCGGCGTCGACGTGCTCGTCGATGCAGGCGAGCATCTCGGCGTCGCCCGCGCTGGCGCAAGCGATCATCGGGATGAGCTCGGCCTCGTAGGCCTCCGGGGGGGTGCCGGCCTTGGCCTCGTAGCGCCCGTCGTACTTGTCGACTTCGTCGCCCTTGTACTCGAAGTCGCCGTCGCCCTCGCAGTAGCCGTTCACCTTGAACAGGCTGCCGTCGGGATTGTCGAAGTGCTGGTCCAGGTACACCTGGTCGTCGGGCTCCTCGGTGAAGGGGAAGATGCCCTGGTACTCGCCGTTGACGTGCACGCGGGTGTGGGTGACCCGTGGCGCCGGCACGCCCACTTCCCTCCCGACGAATTGCGCGAGGCGCTCCCGCACCAGCGACTCGTCGCCCTCGGTGCCGTTGAGGTTGATCTTGTGCAACCCGTGGAACTCGCCGTCCGGGTCGTGCTCGTCGAACGACACCTTGAAGCCGAAGCGGTTGTCGCCCTCCAACGCGGAATGCCCGCGGTAGCGGATCCCCACGTTCGCATAGGACTCCGTTTCCCCCGTCATCGGGTTGTCGTACTCGATCGACGCCGGCCGGTAGTTCCGCACCTCGCAAGTGTCCGTGGCGTGCAGCGCCGCGAGATCCGCCGCCCAGTCGTCGGCGTCGATGGTGATCCGGTACACCGGGAGGTAGCGGTCGTCCCACACCGCGTCGGACGCTGGTCCCTCGGGCTCGCCGGAGGTATCGTCGGCCACCGTGCGGTCGCAGGCCAGAAACGCAAGAAAAATCACGGTAGTTCCCCCAAGACCACCGCAGGTCGCGCCCGCACCCACTCCCGCATCAGCGCCTGCTCGTCGCGACAGCCATAGTCGCCCCACTCGCTGCGCGGGTCGGCCCGGCAGTCCGCCTCGATGCGCACCGTCTCGGCGTCGACGTAGTCGGCGAAGCCCGAGCTTTCCCACGTGTCGAGCGCGCGCTCGATGGCCGCGTAGAGGCTCGGCGCACAGCCCGCGTCGGCGAGGCACATCTGGGTGAGACGGCCGTTGATCTTGTCGAGAAGTGGTTCGGCGTCGTCGAAGCCCTGGTCGGGGCCCCAGGGCAACATCGTCCACCGGCCGGCGACGGGGGCGTGGTAAAGCAGGTAGTTGTTGGCCTGCGTGCTGTAGCCGTCGGGGTCGGCGATCGCGAGTTCCACCGCCCACATCGCGAAGAGGGCGTCGGCATCGAAGTACGCTTCGATCAGCTCCAACACCCCATCGGCCGGGCAGGCCTCCACGGCGGTGACCAGCGATTGCAGGGCCACCCGCTCCGTCTCGTCACCTTCTTTCTGCGGGAACTCGTCCACCGCCCAGTCGTAGAGGTCGAAGCCGTAGCCGCCCTCGTACATCTGCCCGTCGTCGTCGCCCTCGAAAAGCCGGTTCACGAGTTGTTCGTCCGCCGTCTCCACGATGCCATAGAGGCCGTACAACTCGCCGTTGACCCACACGTTGGCGTAGCCGTGCCGCGGGGAGGGCACGCCCACGAGGTCGAACAGCCAGTAGGCGGCGTGCTCGTGGGACATCGTGGAGTCCTGGATCATGTTGTTCAGCGTGAGC
>CAYHRZ010000217.1:6261-8400 GCA_964359125.1 uncultured Klebsiella sp.
GCAGAGCTTGCCCTGCGCGTCCACGATCATCATGACCGTCTCGTCGAGCGTGCGGAAGGATCCCGCCGAGCTGCCCTTGAGGTGTAAACCGACTTCGTAGGCCTCGCCGGCGTACGCGAAGGTCGCCACCACATCGTCACTCGGCTCCGTGCCGAGCGCGTCCATGGCCTGGGCGTCCAGGGTGATGTCGAAGCGGAGGATGTCGTCGGCGTAGAGGAAGTCGCTCCCCTCGAGGTCGTCCGGCCGCCCGGCGGTGTCGGCGGTGTCGCCGGTTTCGACAGGCGAAGCGGAGTCGGATTCCGGCAGGTCTCGCCCGCAGGCAAACATCAGCAACAGCATCGGCCTACTGTACCCGACAGAGGTCCCCGGTGGACAACAACACCGCCCCCGGCGACGCCACTGTGGTTTGCGACGGGGCCGAGGGCGTGGCGGGGACGAGGCCCCACGTCACGTGCAAGAGCGCCGTCTCCTGGTGCCAGCCGCCGAGGGTGGCCTGGTACCGGCCATCGATGCCCGCGGAGAACCCGGGGGAGAGCCGGACGGCCGCGCCGGCCCCCACCTTCCCGGCGCCGGTGAGCCCCACGCCGAACCACGGGGTTGGCTCCCCGTCGGTATACTGCGGTCCCGCCGACGCCGTCGCGCAGAGGCGAACGTTTCGCCCCGACACGTAGGCGCCGGCGTCGGCGCGTAGCCCTGCCAAGACGAACAACGGCGGCGAGAAGTAGCCGCCTTGCCCGACGTCGAAGCCGTCTTCTTGACGGGCGTGGCTCTGGACGATCGCCTCGGCACCCAGCCGACCGAATGCGTTGTTTTCACGCCGACCGGCGGTGTACCCCGCCCAGGCCACCGCCTCGCCCAGGGGGTTGGGCTCGATGCCGTAGCCCTCGGTGTAGCCGCCGCGGAGCAACAGCCCAGCGTCGACCGGCGTGGAGGGGGTCCAGTTGAGGTAGCCCGATGCCCAGATCTGCGACACGAACCCGTACAAACCCCGGGAACTGTCGACCTTTCCCGCCCATGACAACAGGCTGTCGGCCACGGGCGCGCGGGCCAAGACCCCGCCCACGCTCACCGACGGTGCCACGCCGTACCGTAGGTGACCGCTCCAGAGCAGGTTCACGTCTTCGAAACCCACCGGGCTCACCCCCACGCGCGCTGTCCCGAAGAGTCGCCGGAAAGGGGGCGAGGCCGCGCCCACCGAGGCCGCCACGCCGAGATCGTCGTCGGCGCCGTCGCTGATGGAAACCACCGTCGCGTCGACGTCGAAGCGCAACAAGCCCAACGGCGGGAGCACCACCGAGACCGGCACATACCAACCCGAGAGGGCCCCGAACCCGTCGTCACCCGGGCGGGTGAACAACCCGCCCGCCGTGACGACGTTGAGCGACCGCTCCCGCAAGAGGTCGACGTCGATCGCCTCGCGGGCGTCGACCAGCCAGCGGGGCTGGGTGTCCTGAGGCGGGGTGGGCGGCCAGGTTCGTGGCCCCGGGACGCGCTCGGAGGGCAGCGCCAAGACGGGCAACGGGTCCAACGGTTCCGGCGGCGCGGGCGGTGGCGGCTCCGGCGGGAGGGTCCGAGTTTTCACGTCGGCGAGTACCTCCTCCGCGCGGGCGTAGCGGCCCCGCTGGATGAGGATCTGCACCAGTTGCAAACCCACCCTCGGGTCGTACCGAGCCGAGTACGCGGACTGGAGGTGGGCCTCGGCGGCCCCCAGCCTCATCTGGGCGCGCAGCGCCCCGGCGATGCCGATGGTTGCGGGCACATGCGTCGCGTCGAGGGCCAGCGCACGGTCGAAGGCGGCCACCGCCCGCGACGGCGAGGAGGCAGCCAGCCAGGCCCCGCCCACGCGGGACCACTCGTCCGCCGAGTCCGGGGGCAGGGACTCGGCCTCCCGGATGGGACCCGCCGCCTCCGCCGCCCTCCCAGCCAGGGCCAGCTGCTCGGCACCTTGGATGGCCAGTTCGAGGCGGGCGGCCCGGGTGAAGCGGCTGGCAGCCTCGGTACCGGCCTGCCGCGCCGCGGCGTCGATCTCCGGGTAGAGCTGCTGCATCGTGCGGCACACCGTGCCGGCGCGTACCGCCATCGCCAACGACCACGTGCTGGCGGGGTCGAGGCGCAAGGCCTCGGTCGCCGCCGGGAGCG
>CAYHRZ010000218.1:0-8397 GCA_964359125.1 uncultured Klebsiella sp.
GTGTTCCGTGCGCGCTCCCACGGCGCCATGGGCTTCGAGAAGATTCTCGTCGTCAAGCGCATCCTCGACACCCTGGCTCGCGACGAGGAGTTCCGGACTCTGTTCACCAACGAGGCGCGCATCGCGGCGGAGCTGAGCCACGTCAACATCGTGCAGGTGTTCGAACTCGGCCAGGAGGGCGAGCACCTCTACATCGCGATGGAGTACGTGCACGGCCTGGACCTGGCGCGCCTCTCCTCGCGGGCGCGGACCCTGGGCGACTTCCCGATGAGCCTGGCCCTGTTCATCGCCGGCGAGGTGCTCAAGTCGCTGGCCTACGCCCACACCGCGGTCGACAGCAACGGCCACGCGATGAACATCGTCCACTGCGACATCAGCCCGCAGAACGTGTTGGTGAGTTTCTCCGGCGAGGTGAAGCTCACCGACTTCGGGATCAGCCGGGCGGCCATCCAGCGTGGCAACGAGAACGTGATCCGCGGCAAGTACAGCTACATGTCGCCGGAGCAGGCCAACTCAGGCGAACTCGACGGTCGTAGCGACCTCTTCTCGCTGGGCACCATGCTCTACGAGCTGCTCACCGGCCGGCGGCTCTTCAAGGGCGCCTCGCGCGACCAGACCCTGGAGCGCGTGCGCAACGCCGAGGTGCCCAGTCCCCGGCAGTACCGCAAGGAGATCACCGAGGAACTCGAAGGGTTCATCCTCAAGACCTTGTCGAAGGATCCCCGCGATCGTTTCCCCGACGCCCAGCGCATGTACGACGCGCTGAGCCAACTCATCGTGAGCGAGGGGCACCGCGCCACCAACAACGACCTCGCCGCCTACCTGCGCGAGGTGATCGACGCCGCCAACGCTGCCGCGGCCGGGCAAGCCGCGCAGCGGGCACCGAAGTCGCTCAAGGCCATCCCGCCCCAACCGGTGGTGGTCCTCGCGCTCGAGGCCTCGCCGCCGCCGCGTTCGATTGCCTCGCCGCGCACGTCGATTGGGTCATTGTCGCAGGAGTGGCTGTCGATCATCGGCGACCAGGGCGGTGAAGTGTGGGAGCGAGGGGAGGGGAGTTGCCTCGTGGTGTGGCCCGCGGCCACCGGCTTCAAGGAGACGGTGGGCCGCAGTGTCCGTACCGCCATCCAGCTCCAGAAACTCACATCACAGGCGGGGTACCGGCTCTCCGCCGGCATCGCGCCCGGGGTTGCGCGCGTGCGCGCCGACACCCACCGCCCCGCCGACGGCTGGGAACTGGCGGGCCCCTTCTACCTGGCGCGGTGGATGATGAACCTCTCCGCCCACCGCGGCCGCGTGTTGTTGACCGAGGTGGGGGCCAAGCAGATCGACCAACCCACGGTGATGCTGGGGCGGATCCCCATCCAGGGAAACCGGTACATCAACCTGCACGAGGTGGCTTAGAAATTTCCGGGGCGCGACGGATCGCGCGACCACGGTTCGGGGGGTGTGGAAGGTGGCCGCGCCGTCGATGGCGCCAGGTTCTACCCGACCACCCGCAAGCGGTCGATGCGGAAGGTGCGCGAGGCCTCGCGCAGGTGACAGTGGGCCACCACCCGGTACCGCGACACCTTCAGCACCGTGATCGTGCGGCGCGTGGCGGAGCCGTTGTCGCCCGAGACGTAGTCCACGACCAGCGGCTCGCCCCGGGCCGCGGCGGCCGCGAGCAGCTCGCGGGTGCGGTCGAGTTCGCCCCGGTCGCGGGGCTGGCACAGCCCCACCAGTCCCTCCAGCGACAAGTCCCCGGCGGGGTCGGCAGCGTCGACGAGGATCCGTGCGAGGAGGAAGGTCGCGTGGGCGTCGCCGAGGGCGCGGTGTTGCACCTCCGTCGGCAGGCCGAACCGCTCGCGCAGCGAGGAGAGCCGGTGGTCGCCCACCGCCAGGAGTCGCCGGGCGAGGAGCAGCGTGTCGACGATGGTGACATCGGGGCGCGGCTCACCGAGTCGCGCGCACTCCATGTCGAGGAAGCCCACGTCGAACTCCGCGTTGTGACACACGAGGACCGCGCCTTCGAGTCGGCGGCGAAGCTCGGGTAGCACCTCGGCAAAACCGGGGGCACCCGTCACCATGGAGGCGGTGATGCCGTGGACCTTGGTGGCGTCCATGGCCCGCTCGGGGTCCACCAGCGTGGTCCAGGTGGCCGGCGCGCCCCCCAGCTTGCCCCGGACCACCGCCACCTCCACCACCCGGTCGCCCTCGTCAGGGTCCAGCCCCGTGGTCTCGAAGTCGAGGGCGGCGTAGTCGTAGTCGCGGAGGTCCACGGGGGGGGCTTAATCCGCCCCTACTCGAAGCTGTCGAACCCCGACACCTGCCCGAGCACGTGCCCGGGGTCGATGTCGACCCGCCAGCGGATCTCGTCGTCGGGGCCGGTCGACACGATCTCGCCGAGGGTGCCCCACGAGGAGAGGTGCCCGCCGTCGGCCTGCACGTCGACGCCGCCGAGCACGGCCGTGACGTAGCCGCCCGGCTGGTCGTAGGTCCATGACCGGTGCGCCACGTCGCCAGCGATGTCGAATTGCAACAGGCGCGAGGTGCCCGCGTCGTAGCCGTTGTCGAACATGAGCACGCCACCGTCGACCCAGCGGGGCGCGTGCTGGGGGCCGAAGGGCTCGTCGAAGTCCAGCAGCGTCAGCCCGGTTCCCAGGAGCTCCTCGCCGCCGCCGAGCACCCAGTTCGTCGCGCCGCTCTCGCGGTTGATGCTGGCGATGCACTCGCATCGGTACATCGAGAAGAGGTAGTTGCCGGTGGCATCGTCGTAGTCGAGGCCGTTGGCGTGCACCCAGTCCGCGCCCTCCGGGTAGGCCAGCGTGCCCCAGCCGTCGTTCTCCTGGACCTCGAGGTGGTCGAAGGCCGTCCACACCGTCCGGGTGCTGCCGTCGTCGAACATCTCCACGATCCCGTCGCCCACGACGTTCTCGCCGTCCACCACCCTCGCCTCGCCCACCACGGCGGCGAAGCGGGCGCCCGGCACCTCGATGACGTCGTGGTGCGCCATGGGCAGGGCGTACACGTCCTGCTTGCGGTTGTCGTTGCTCGCCCAGCGCACGTGCGCCTCGCCGAGGTAGCTGTGGCTGGTCACGAGGTACAGGAACCCGTCGTCGACCTTGTGGATCACCGGCACCGTGCCGATACCCTGCAAGATGTCGTACCAGACGATCTCGCCGTCTCGGTTCACGACCCACACCGCGCTGCCCTCGTCGGCGGTGATCAGGTAGCTGCCCGCGATAAAGTTGAATCCCGGGTCCCCCTCGTCGACCACCGTGAAACGTGGGAGGCCCGCGGGCAGCTCTCCCGTGGCGACGCTGAACGCCTCGCTGGTCCAGTCGTCGGTGACGACGCGGTACTCCACGTCGGTGCTGGCGGTGAGGCCGTAGAGGGTGGCGTGGCCGTCGTTTCCCTCGGCCACCATGCCGTCGCCGTACTCCACGCGCACGCCCTCCGCCGTGGCGGGGCTCCACGTGACCTCGACGAGCGTGGCCATCTGCTCGGCCACCGTCGCCTCGATGCTCAGCGGGTCGACCGGGGCACTGCTGGAACACGCGAGGAAGAAGATTGAGGTCAAGGCCCCGCGACCATGCCCCGGCCCGGGTCGGCACGCTACCGCCGCGACGGAAGTTGACCGGTTTGTCGCTACCCCGGCCTACTCCGGCTCGACCGGGGGCCGCATGAACTCGGGGATGCCCGGGGGAGAGATCTCCCCGTCGCCGTCGACGTCGACCCAGATGGGGTTGGTGAGCGCGAAGGGCAGGACCGGCCCGTCGCGGGGGATCGGGACGGCCGGCGACACGAAGGCGCCCACGGCGGGCACGCTGGACAGCGCCTCCACCACCACGTCCTGGAGCTGCACCGGGGGGATGTCGACGGGGCTGAACAACGGGCCCAGGTCGTCGTCGCCGAGGGCGATGACGACGAACCAGCTGTCGCGATCCACCTCGACGTCGAGGTCCTGCGCAAACTTGAGCACGTCGGGGTCCAGCCCCTCCCACTCGTGGATCAACGTGCCGTTCTGGTAGAGCTCCACCCGGTCCACGCTCATCCAGCTCGGCGCTTCCACCTCGATGTGCAGGGAGATCACGCCGTCGGTCACCGGCACGGTGTCGCCCAGCATGTAGTCCCGGTCGGCGGTAAAGCGCACGAAGGGACCGTAGCTGGCCACCACGCGCCCCTCGCGCACCGCGTCGGCCACCGCCTGCTCGTCGAGCTGCGCCACCTCGTCGTCGCCCACGAACACGTAGTTGCGCGGGCAGCCCGCCTCGGTCGAGAACTTGCCGTGGGTGTCGCTGTTGCCGAGCGCGGTGAGCCGCGCGCCGGTGTTGAGCAGGGTGAACCAGTCGTCGACTTGCCCCTGGTGACCGTAGCCCAGGCGGTACACGTCGCCCATGAGGTCCACCTGCTCCTCGCCCGTGCGCTCCACCATCTCGTAGTTGGACAGTTGCCCGGTGCTGGCGAACTGGTCCAGCTCCGGTTGCGTGGGCGTGCGGATGATCTCGAAGCGCTTGCCGTTGAGCAGCTCCAGCGCCTCGAAGTCGAGGGTCATCTTCGTCTTGTCTTTGAGTAGGTCGTTGGCGATCGACAGCGTGGGCGTCGACACCTCGCCGGTGTAGGGGTCGAAGCCGTACTGGTCGAAGTAGCCGAGGATGCCGTCGCGCGGGTGGGCGACGATGCGCACCGGGTCGTAGCCCGACTGCACCCCCAGCGACGCCAACTCGGCCAGGATGTCCTCAGGGGTCATGCCGGTCCAGTCGAAGGCGCCGCCTTGTTCCTTGATGGTGTCGTGTGACAGCGGGAAGCCGAGGTAGTGTCCCACCTCCAGCGTGGTCGTTTCCAGCCCCACCGCCGTCTTTACCCAGTACTCCAGGTCCAGGTCCTGCACGTAGGGGGCGAAGTCGGTGAGGTAGTCGTGGTCGGTGCTGGCGAAGAACTCCACGCCCTCGGCGACCATGGTGATGACGCGGTTCTCGGGCGAAACCCCGCTGTCGAAGCTGTTGGCGGCGTGCACGTGGAAGTCGGCGGAGATCCAGCCGTCGGTGTCCACACTGTGGACGACCTGGAGGTTGAGCTTGCCCACGCCGCTGTCGCTCACCGTGAAGCTGTCGCTCTCGCCCACCTCGTACTCCATGCCGCGGGTGGCTACCGCGTAGTAGCGGCCGGGGGGCAGGGTGATCGTGCCCTCGCCGTGTGACAAGAACACCGCCTCGGCCGCGTTGGCAGTGAGGTAGGTGTCGCCGTAGGCGGGGGTGAGCGGCGTGCCGGTGCTCGCGGGGAAAATCGTCACCTTGGCGGGGACGAGGCGCCCGGTCTCGTCGACCACCGTCACGTCGACCTGCCCGGGGCGGTTGGCCGCGAGCACCGTCTCGACCACTTGCCCGTCGGCGAGGGAGAACGACACTCGCTCCCCGTCGGGACGGCCCTGCGCGTGGACGAGCAGGTCCCAGTCGCCCGGCGGCAGCGAACCGCCCCAGGAACCGTCGTGCTGGGTGTCGTCGCCCACGTCGGTCTCCCACTGCATGTAGGGGGCGTCGGCGCCCCGCTTGAACGCCAGCACGCTCACCCCCGAGACCGGCGTCCCCGTGCCCGACTCGACCACGAAGCCGCGCACCGTGCCGTGTGACAATCCGCGCGCTTCCACGATGGCGTCGTAGGCGCTACCGACGTCGCCGCGCCCCACGCCCAGCCAGCGGGTGTACTGGTAGGTCTTGCCGCCGTTGAAACGGTCGAAGTCGCCGGTGCCGTCGTCGGTGCCCTGCTGGCCGGCGCCGAACGCCGCCGTCTGTGACGACGTGAACAGCGGCACCCAGATCGAACCGCCCTCGGCCATGAGCGCGTAGCTGACGCCGTCGCCGATGCCGGCGAGGAAGTCGAACTGGAAGGGGTCGACGAAGGTGTTCTTGCCGCTGTTGACCGCGTCGGCCACCAGGCGATCCTCGTCGAAGCCGCCCCCGGGCGAGAACACGTCGATGCTGCCGCCCTGGAGGTAGAAGTCGCCGAAAGCCAGGCCGCTCACCATCGCGTAGTCGAGGATGGGCAAGGCCTCGTCGCTGCCCGGGACCTCCTCGGCCGACTCGAAGGTGGGCGTGAGCGAGGCGGTCGTTACCATCTTCAGCGCGGGGGCGCCGGGCTCGAGGATGTAGTCGGTGGTGACCTGGAACTCGGGCTGGCCCACCAGCGCCCACAACAGGTCCAGCATGGTGAGGAAGGGCTCCGCCTCGCCGGTGGCGCGGATGATCGCCTCGCCGCTGGAGCCGTCGGCGAGGATCTCCACCTCGCCCTCCTCGTCGGCGCCGACGAGGTTCATGTTGACCGTCGCGAACACCTCCGCGATCTGGTCGCGCCCGTGGCCCGCGCCGTACTTCGGGTCCGCGCGCTGCAGGTCCGCGTCGGCGAGGGTGCCGCCGAAGGGGGAGGGGCCCATCGAGTAGCGGGGCCCGAGGATGGTGAAGCGGACGCGGTCGTTTTCGAGCAGGTAGTCGCCCTCGCGCGCCGTGGCCTTGGGGCCGCCAATGGTGTCGGCCAGCGAGTCGATTTGCCGGGCCGAGGCCCATTCGGAGGCGGTGGTGCAGGCGAGAAGTGCGAGGAGGGTCATGGCGTGGTGTAGGATAGCCTGCGGAAGCTACCCGACCATGATCCTCTCCGCCCTCCTCTCCCTTTCTTCCATGGCCCAAGCCGAAGATTCGCACGGCAAGGAGCACGACTGCGAGAACTGCAAGAAGCCGCAGGGCGGCGCGGAGGTGCTGGGCGCCACCGTGGATCCCATCGCGCTGGCTCAGGTGTGGGTGACCGCGTACGACATGGACACCGACGCCCAGGCCGACGCCACCGGCTACGGCGACCCGGAAGACGACCCCGGCGTGAAGCTCAAGCGCCTGCGGCTGGGGTTGGCGGGCGAGGCGAAGAAGTGGGAGTACCGCTTCGTGATCGGCACCAGCGCCCCCTACGACGGCCTGGAGCGGGGTGAGGAGGACCTCCAGGTGGTCGACGCGTGGATCGGCGTGCAGCCCGCCAAGGGCTTCAACGTCCGCTTGGGGCAGGACAAGGTGCCCTTCTCGCGGGACCAGTTGATGGGATCGGGACACCTAGTGTTCCAGGAGCGGGGCATCGGCAGCGAGCACATCGCGCCGGACCGCTCGCTGGGCTTGTCGCTGGACTACGGCCGCGGCGGCGGGAAGTTCTCCGCCGGGGCGTACAACGCCGGCGGGGATCTCTTCGGCGACGAGGCCCCCGGCAAGACCCTGGCCGGGCGCCTGGAGTGGGACGTGGGCCGGGCCAACACCTACCAGACCTGGGGGGACCGCGACGCCTTCGGGCTCGGCGTGGGGGCCAACGGCTTCTACACCATGGGCGTGGCCACCGACACCTGGGCGGCGGGCGGCGACCTGATGTTGCGCGCCCGCGGCTTCTCACTCCTGGTCGACGGCGCCTTCTCCCACGTCGCCCCCACCAACACCGACATCCAGAGCAGCGAGGTGTTCGCCGAGACCGACCGCTTCGGGGTGACCACGCAGGCCAGCTACCAGGTGGGCGCGTTCGAGCCCGCAGTCCGGTTCTCGATGTTCAACGACAGCACGCTGGGACAGTTCATGCAGGTGCTCGCCGGCGGCGAGTGGCACACGGCCGAGGACCACGTCCGCATCGGCGCGGGCTACCAGCTCCGGCTGGAAGACACGCCGGTCGACAACGACACCGCCCGGCTGTGGGCGCAGTTCCGGCTGTAGCGTGCGCCGCTACCAGGGCATCGACGGGTTGAGTGAGCCGACCTTCCGGACCGGCGACGACCAGTGGGTTTCCCTGGACAGCGTGGTGGCGAGGGTGGTGCGGGCCCTGGGCGGTGACGTGTCGCCGCTGGTGGCGAAGTGTACGATTCAGCTGTCGCGACACGCGGTCTCGGGGCTGGAACACGTCGACGTGGGGCGGCTGGCGCGCGACGTGTCGATGTTGCTGCGGCCCGAGCGCATCGTCGTCACCCCCCTGGTGGTCCACGCGATCTTGCTGGCCTATGTCACGGAGGTGCAAGACCTCGGCGTGGTGCAGGTGGCGGAGGGTTACGAGCCCCTCCGTGCGTAGTCACCGGCGCCGCGGGAACTGAATGGTCTTCTCGTCCAACCTGTTCCTGTTCCTGTTCCTGCCGGTGTTCCTGGCGGTGTACTTCGCCGTCCCCGCGCGCCACCGGACCGCCGTCATCCTGGTGGGCAGCTACAGCTTCGCGGGGTGGTGGAAACCCTACCTGGTGCTGCTCTTCCTCGCCGTCCAGGCCTGGGACTACGTGATCTCGCACCGGGTGTACCGGGCGCACCAGCGTGACGACGCCAAGTGGGCCTGGCGGTGGGTGGTGATCGGCGTCGGCGGGGACCTGGCCGCCCTGGGCTACTTCAAGTACTTCAACTTCTTCATGCACAATGTCAA
>CAYHRZ010000219.1:0-8393 GCA_964359125.1 uncultured Klebsiella sp.
TAGGCGAGGGTGCTCATCCCCGCGCCGCCGTAGGCCGCGGGGACGAACATGCCCAGGAAGCCCATCTCGCCGAGCTGCGCGACGAGGTCCGACGGGAAGGCGTGGGCATGGTCTCGCGCCTGCGCGCCGGGGAGAATGGCCTCGCGCGCAAACTCGCGAGCTAGACCCTGAACTTGCTGCACATCGTCGGGAAGTTCGAACACGCGGCCCTCGGGAGGGGGGCGAGCTAACCCGGGGGGCGCCGTCCCGGGGCGTGTCCCGGGCCCTGCAGCCGCACGGGCACGCCCGCCTCGCCGCGGGTGCACAGCTTTTCGACCGAGGTGATCCAGGCGGCGTTCGACGCCGGCGAATCGGCGGGGATCCACGGGGGCGGCGGGCGGTCGACACCGCAAGGAATCCCCAACTGGTGGACAGTGGCCTCGATCTCGCGCTCGCCCGCCTTGCGACAGGGGCTCCCCGCGCAGGCCTCCAGGCCCGGCGCTGTCCCCCGGTCGATCCCGGCCCGGTAGAAGGCGCGCCAGTAGCTGAAGGCCAGCCGGGGGTCGGCGTGGGTCGACAGCGTGGCCCACGTCACGTCGGCGGCGGCGATGGTGTCGGCCCGGCGGGCAGCCTGCCCCAGCACGTGCGTGCCGCAGCCCATCGCGAAGGCGGTGTCGCGACAGGCGTCGAGGGCCTCGGCGGGTCGGCCCGCCCGTTCCAGGGCCTCGGCCTGCCGGAACCGGCACTCGTCGTCCCAGGGATCGCCCAGGTCCGCGCAGCGCGGCCAGGCCGCGAAGCGGGCGACGACCTCCACCCGGCAGGGGTCGTCGGGGCAGGTGGTCCAGGCCTCGTCGATGTCGTCGGCGGTGACTGACGTCGCGCTCCGGTCGGCGGCCGACGGCGCGCAGGCGAGGAGCGCGAGGGTGCAGGCGCGGACCGTGGGGGCCCAAACCCTGGTGGTGGCGCACGTGCTGGCGGCGCACGTGGGGGCGCGATTCATCGCGCCCAATCCGCCCTCCCCACGGTGACCACTACCTCCCTTCAAACTGGGCCTTTCTCTTCTCCAGGAAGGCGCCCATGCCCTCCCGCTGGTCGGCGGTGGCGAAGCAGAGCCCGAAGAGTTGTGCCTCCGACAAGAGCGCCGCGTCGAGCGGCAACCCGTCCGCGTCGAGGATGGCGCGCTTGGCCAGCCGCACCGCCAGCGGGCCGTTCTGGGCGATGGCCTCGGCCATGGCCAGGGCCTCCGCCAAGACGTCGTCGCACACCTTCAGCGCCAGCCCGATGCTGACCGCCTCGTCCGCCTTCACCACGCGCCCGGTGAAAACCAACTCCCGCGCCCGCTGCGTGCCCACCCGGCGCACCAGGCGCTGCGTGCCGCCAAAACCCGGGATCACGCCGAGCTTCACCTCGGGCTGGCCAAACAGCGCCGTGGGCGAGGCCAGGACGACGTCGCAGGCCATGGCGAGTTCGTTCCCCCCGCCCAGGGCGAAGCCGTTGACCGCCGCGATGGTCGGCACCGCCAACGCCTCGAGCTTGGCGAGCACCGCCTGTCCCTCGGTGGCGAAGCGCAGGGCCGTCACCGCGTCGAGGTCCTTCATCGCCGCGATGTCGGCCCCCGCCACGAAGGCCTTCCCCCGCCCCGTGATCACGACCGCGCGGGCGTCGCCCACCTGGTCCAGCGCCTCGCCGAGGTCCGCGAGCAACTCACGGTTCAGCGCGTTGACCGGCGGCCGGTCCAGGGTGAGCAAGAGCGCGGCACCCACTCGCTCGGACTGCACCAGCGACAGGCGATGCACCTCTTTCATCACCGACATCAGCGGGCCTCGTAGTTGTAGAAGCCGCGCCCCGACTTCCGCCCCAGCCAGCCCGCCTCCACGTACTTCCGCAAGAGCGGGCAGGGGCGGTACTTGCTGTCGCCGAGGCCGTCCTGGAGCACCTCCATGATGGCGAGGCACGTGTCGAGGCCGATGAAGTCGGCCAGCGTGAGCGGCCCCATCGGCACGTTGGTGCCGAGCTTCATCGCCGTGTCGATGTCGCCGACCGAGCCGATGCCCTCGTAGAGCGCGTAGACCGCCTCGTTGATGTAGGGCATCAGCACCCGGTTGACGATGAAGCCGGGCATGTCGCGACCGAGGACGGTGGTCTTGCCCATCTTCTCCGCCGCGGCCTTCACCGACTCGTAGGTGTCGTCGGTGGTGGCCAGGCCCCGGATGAGCTCCACCAGCGTCATCAGGGGGACCGGGTTCATGAAGTGCATGCCCACCACCCGGTCGGGGCGGTCGGTGTGGGCCGCGATGGCGGTGATGCTGATGGACGAGGTGTTGCTGGCCAGGATCGCGCCCGGCTTCGCGTTGCGCGCCAGCGACTCGAAGATCCGGAACTTCAGCTCCACGTTCTCCGTGGCGGCCTCGACCACGAGGTCGCTGTCGGCGTGGCCCTGGATGTCGGTCGACCAGCGGATGCGCCGGGCAATCGCGTCGGCCTCCTGGGCGCTCAACTTCTCCTTCTTCACCAGGCGGCCGAGCGAGTCGGCGACCGTGCGTTGTCCCCGCTCGATGGCGGCGTCGCTGACGTCGGTGCAGGTGACGAAGTAGTGCGCCGAGGCGGCAACCTGGGCGATACCGTTCCCCATCTGTCCCGCGCCCACCACGCCGATTCGTTCGATGTTCACTTCGTGCTCCGGGTGCGCCGGGCGTCTAACCCGGTGCGCTCGTTGGCCCCGGGCGGCGGGGACTAGGGGAGCGTCGGGCGGGCGGCCTCGCTCTCGAGGTAGGCCATGAGGCCCACGGCCAGGCACTGGCCGAAGCCGTCGGCGCGGTCGCGCTGGTCCAGGCGCAACTCCACGACCAGGGCGGCGGTGCCGGTTTCTCGCGAGAACTGTTCCGCCCAGTCGTTGCCCTCGTCGGCGTCCCAGTCGTTCACCCGCGCGGCGAAAACCGAGGCCCCGGGGAGGTCGAGCAGGCCCGCGTCGAGAGGGTCGCCCCAGGCGGCGTCGGCCAAGGCGGTGGCGGTGGGAAGGGGCAGCAGCGCCCGCGCGCCGGCCCAGGTGAAGAAGCGGCTGGCGAGGAAGCGGGACGAGACCGCCCAGGGGGAGCGTTGCGGGTAGGGACTGGGCCCGGGCGAAAACGCCGGGATGACGGCTTGCAAGACCGAGAGTTCGAGGGCCGGACGCCCCCCGGCGAGCGCGGCAGGACAGAGTCGCTCGAGGCCCCGGAGCGTGGAGAGGTCCGAACTCGCCCAGGGACTGCCGGGGATGATCGCGCACTCCGGGCGCCGAGTGGGCCTACGGTCGCGACTCACCTGGTCGTAGCTGGAGCCGCGCTTGCCGTACTCGTGCACCTCCACGAGGAGGTTGTGGTCGGCGCAGTGGGCACGCAGGGCGGCGAGCTTGTGGTAGTAGTGTCGCGACAGCTCGTCGACGGCGCCGGGGAGGAGATTCGCGCGACTCCAGCGGTCGATGGCGCTCTTGCCGAAGAGGGTCTCGACCTCCGGCGGTTCGGCGAGCAAGGGGCGACCAAGGTCGACCACGTCGCGAGGCATGTCTGCAGAGAATACGTCGATCCCGAGGTAGCGGGCACAGGCGGCGGCGGCGACCTCCGCGCCGGCCTCGTACCAGTCGTCGTAGCGGTCGGGCAACGACGCGTGGGCGCCGGGCTGGTAGTAGCCCTGGGCCGCGTCGCGACGGGCCCCGGCGTGGGGGGTGACGAGGGTGAGCATGCCCGGCCGACGTAGCCTGCCGCCCCGCGTGATACCCGCGCCGCCATGTTCACCCCCGACCTGCTCGCCACCCAGACCATCCTCGTCACCGGCGGGGGCTCCGGCCTCGGCCGGGCCATGGCCGAGCGCTTCGCGTCGCTGGGGGCCCGCGTCGGCGTGCTCGGGCGCCGGGCGGAACCGCTGGAGGCCACCGTCGCTGCGATCCGGGCGGCCGGAGGCACGGCGGCGTTCGCCACCGCCGACGTGCGCGACCCGGTGGCCGTGCACCTCGCGATCGACAGCATCGAGGCGGAGATCGGGCCGCTGACCGGCCTCGTCAACAACGCGGCGGGGAACTTCCTCTCGGCGGCCGAGGACCTGTCCCCCAACGCCTTCGACAGCGTGGTGCGCATCGTCTTGCACGGCACCTTCCACGCAACCCAGGACGTGGGCAAGCGCTGGATCGAACGGAAGAGCGGCGGGTCGATGTTGTCGATCGTCACCACCTACGCGTGGATGGGCTCGTCCTTCGTCCTGCCGAGCGCCTGCGCCAAGGCGGGCGTGCTGGCGATGGTGCGCTCGCTGGCGGTGGAGTGGGCCACCTACGGCATCCGCAACAACGCCATCGCCCCCGGGCCCTTCCCCACCGAGGGCGCCTTCTCGCGGTTGATGGCGGGCGACATCGAGGAACAAGCGTTGAAGCAGATCCCGGCGGGTCGCTTCGGCCGGCCCGAGGAGCTGGCCGACCTGGCGGCCTACTTGATGGCCCCCGGGTCCGCCTACGTCACCGGGGAGTGCGTGGTGATCGACGGTGGCGAGTGGCTCCGTGCCGGCCAGGAGTTCAGTCGCTACACCGAGTACGACCGCGACGCCGTGAAGCAGATCTTCCGCGGAATGCGCCCTACGCGGGGGTGAGATCTCGCACAGGCGCTCCGGTGTGCAATCACACAGGATCCGCCTGCTTCCCCTCGCCAAACTGGCCTTTGGTTGGCATGGTCATTGCAGCTTAGGTGTTCCCCCTCGGAGGATCCCGTGCCATTCCGCCACATTCTCGTTCCCCTCGACTTCTCGGAACCGGCGCTGCGGGCGCTGCGCACCGCCGTGGGCATGGCCCGCCACGGCAAGGCGCGGCTCACGCTGTTGCACGCGATCATCCCGCACGTCTCGGCGCTCGCGGCCGACGTCCCCGGCTGGGCCGCTTTCGACCCCGACCTCATCCAGCGCTACCAGCAGGAACTGGAAACGGAGGCGAAGCACGCGCTCGAGCGCGCCGCCCGCGACGAGATCCCCGACGACGTGCCCTTCGAGCTGGCGGTGATCACGGGCCCGGTGGCCGACACGGTGAACGACCAGGCCAAGCGCCGGGGCGCCGACCTGATCTGCCTCGGGACGACGGGTCGCACGGGGTTACCCCACCTCCTCCTGGGCAGCGTGGCCGGGCGGGTGGTGGCGCGCGCGCCGGTGCCGGTGCTGGTCTGCCATTGACCGCTGAGGAGGCGGTCGGGCGTTTGCCCCCCCGGGGGCGCGTGGCCATCGGGGCGAACGCGGGCGAGCCGCGTGCCCTGGTCGAGGCCCTCGCCGCCACCGGGGAGCGTTTCGACGGTCTGGAGGTGGTGCAGGTGCTCTCGTTCGGCTGCGAGGCGCTGGTGGCGCCCTCGCTCGAGGGCAACATCCGCGTGAACGCCCTGTTCATCGGCCCCGCCGTCCGCCAGGCGGTGGCGGAGCGGCGCGCCGACTACACCCCGGTCTTCCTCTCCGAGGTGCCCGCGCTTTTCCGCCCCGGCGGCGCGCTCCCGCTCGACGCGGCGCTGGTCCAGGTGTCGCCCCCCGACGCCCGTGGCTACTGCTCGATGGGGGTGACCGTCGACGTCATGCGCTCGGCGGTCGACAACGCCCCCCTGGTGATCGCCGAGGTGAACCCCCGCATGCCGCGGACCTACGGCGACTCGATCATCCACGTGTCGCGCTTCGCCGCGACGGTCGACGTCGACCGTCCCCTCCGCGAGCACGCAGCCGAGGTCGACGAGCCGAGCGTGGTGTCGCGCATCGCCGAGCACGTGGCCGCGCTGGTCGACGACGGCAGCACCTTGCAGGCCGGCATCGGCGCCATCCCCGACGCCGTCTTACGACGGCTGGTCGACCGGCGGCACATGGGCATCCACACGGAGCTACTCGGCGACGGGCTGGTGGACCTCGTCGAGTGCGGCGCGGTCGACGGCTCGCTCAAACCGTGGTGGCCACGCAAGTCGGTGACCTCCTTCGTGCTGGGCACCCAGAAGGCCTACGACTTCGTCGACGGGAACCCCACCGTGGAGATGCAGCCCTCCGACGTGGTCAACGACCCCGCCGTGATCGCCCGGCACCCCAAGATGGTCGCGATCAACTCGGCGCTCTCGGTGGACTTGACCGGGCAGGTGAACGCCGACAGCATCGGGACCCGGTTCTACTCGGGCATCGGCGGACAGGTCGACTTCCTCCGGGGCGCGGCGCGGTCGGCGGGAGGGAGGCCGATCGTGGCGCTGCCGAGCACCGCGCGGGGGGGGACGGTGTCGCGCATCGTGCCTACCCTGGCCCCGGGCGCGGGCGTGGTGACCTCCCGGGGCGACGTGCGCTTCGTGGTGACGGAGTACGGCCGGGTGGACCTGCACGGGCGGTCGGTGCGGGAACGCGCGAAGGCCCTGGTGTCGATCGCGCACCCGCAGTTCCGCGAGGCGCTCCTGGAACGGGCGAGGAACCTCGGGTATATCTGAGCGCGTGACGAACATCGCCGATGCCCCCTCCCGGCTTCGCCACCCTCCCCCGCAAGCGGTGGAGGGCGCGGGCGGAAGGGTTCTCGCCGCGGGAAAGCGGTCGACGTCCCGTGTCGGATCTCGGCTTCAGTCGCGGCCGTAGAACAGGTAGGCCGCGCCCGCCGCGTCGCCGTTGTCGTCGTTGCCGGGGGCGCCGAAGAGCAGGTCGCTGTAGCCGTCGCCGTCGGTGTCGCCGTCGAGGGCGAGGCTGCTGCCCACCTGGTCACGGGCGATCGTGCCGTGGAGCAAGCCGTCGGCGTCGGAGAGGTCATAGCTGCCGCTCACGGGGCCGCGGACCACCAGCACCGAGCCGGACTCGGTGCCGTTCTCCGTGTCGCCGGGGGCGCCCACGGCGAGGTCCGCCGCGCCGTCGCCGTCGAGGTCGCCGCCCGCCGCCACGCTGTTGCCCGCGCGGTGGGACGTCTCCGGGTGGGCGAGGACGGCGCTCGCGGCCGAGAGCGAGAGTACGCCGCCCGGGCTCCCGACGATGTAGACCTTGCTCGCGATGGGCGAGCCGACGATCGCGTCGTCCAGTCCGTCGCCGTCGAGGTCGGACCCGCCTTCGACCGACCAGCCCGCGCGGTGCCCGGTGGCCTCGCCACGCCACTTGGTGTCGGCCAGCGAGAGGTCGAGCGTGCCGCTCACCGGCCCGAGCACGAGGTACGCCGCGCCAGCCCGGGAGCCCACCGTCGAGTCGCCCCAGGCGCCCACGACGACGTCCATGATGCCGTCGCCGTCGACGTCCCCTGCCCCCGCGGCGGAGGTCCCGGCCCGGTCCAGGCTCACCTCGCCCACCAGCTTCGCCGTGGCGCCGCCGAGGCCCTGTCGGCCGGTCGCGCCGCCGTCCACCACGTACACCGCGCCCGCGCGGCTGCCGCCGGCGTCCTCGTAGGGCGCGGCCACCAGCACGTCTGGCGTGCCGTCGCCGTCGAAGTCGCCGAGACCGTCCACGCTGTAGGCGGCCCAGTCGTCCGTGGCCGCGCCGGTGAACTGGGCCCGGGCCGACGACAGGTCGACGTCGCCGGACAGGGGGCCCGCCAGCAGGTAGGCGCTCCCGGCCCCGCTGCTGCTGGTCGCGTCGGTGTAGGCGCCGACCACCACGTCGTCGAAGCCGTCGCCGTCGACGTCGCCCACCCCGGCGAGGCTCCAGCCGCCGAGGCCGCCGGCGGCGCCCAGCAGCCGCGCGGAGGCGGAGGCCAGCGGCCACTCGCCGTCGGGGGCCGAGAGGACGTAGGCCGCGCCCGCGCTGGTCCCGTTGGCGTCGTTCAGCGGCGCGCCCACCCCCACCTCGTCCGCACCGTCGCCGTCGAGGTCGCCGAGGAAGGCCACGCTGCGCCCCGCGTCGTCACCGGTGGCCTGGCCGTAGAGGAAGGCGTCGCCGCTGTCGGCGTCCCGCTCGCCCCAGGGACCGCAGCGCTCCGAGATGCCGTCGCAGTCGTTGTCGACCCGGTCGCCGCACACCTCTATGTTGCCGGGGAAGGCGTCGGCGTTGCCGTCGTCGCAGTCGTCCCGGGCGGCGGCGTAGCCGGTGGGCAGGTCGCAGGCCTCGGTCGAGGAGGTGCTCGTGCCGTAGCCGTCGGCGTCGGCGTCGAGGTACCAGCGGGTCTCGCCCACCGCGCCCGCCTCGTCGGTTGTGCCGTCGCAGTTGTTGTCGGCCCCGTCGCAGGTCTCGCGGTGGCCGGGGAAGGTGCCGGAGGTGGTGTCGTCGCAGTCCTCGTCGTCCTCGACGTAGCCGTCGGGGGTGGAGCAGGCCCAGACCGCGTCGGCGGCGTTGCCGTACCCGTCGCCGTCGGCGTCGGCGTAGAAGAACTGCGCGCCCACGGTTGCCGCGTCGTCCACCGCGCCGTTGCAGTCGTCGTCGACGTCGTTGCACGCCTCGGCGGCGTCCGGGGAGATGGCGCTGTCGCCGTCGTCGCAGTCCAGGGGGGC
>CAYHRZ010000220.1:0-290 GCA_964359125.1 uncultured Klebsiella sp.
CGCGCGGGCGAGCTCGCGAAGCTCGACAACAGGGATGACGACTTGCGCGGCATGTTCGCGCAGCATCCGGGCGCCTTGGTCGGTGGCCTTGGCGACAATGCGCGGGGCGTCAAGGATCGCGCCGTCCCATTCGATTGCGACCGCGACATGCGTCGGGTTCGTGACGACAACCGTCGCCCGCCGAACGGCGTCGAGCGTCGCCTGCGACAGGATTTCGCGGTGGAGTCGCTGCCGCGCGGCGCGGTGATGCGGGTCGCCTTCTTCTTCGCGGTGTTCGCGTTTCACTTCGT
>CAYHRZ010000220.1:300-8390 GCA_964359125.1 uncultured Klebsiella sp.
GGCGCCCTGCCGACCGACACCGTGGCCGCCCTGGTGCGCAAGGTCGATCGCGCCAAACGCGAGGAGGGCAAAACCGGCGCGGACACCCAGCGACGTGAGGACGTCGGCCCAAGTCGCGGCAATCTGCGCGGGTTCGCGACGGGCGCCATCGAGAAGGCTGGGCGTCGCGCGGACGACGACGGCGTAGCCGAGGCCGAGGACGACGGCAAACTTGAGAAGCGATTTCGCGAGGTCGACGAGCTGTGCGGTGCCGAAGAGGCGTTTCAATCCGGGGACGGGCGAAAGGCGCGAGACGCGTCTGCAACTCGGCATGGAGCCGGTCCTTGGCGACGGCACGTCATGCGAAGTGCAATGCTGGATGGAGGGCTGCGTCGCCCGCAGCACCATCCGCAACGCTGGCGAGTTCAACGGATTCCTGAAGCCGAAGGTCAGGCTGTTCGCCGAACCGGCGGCAGCGGTAGCCGACGCCGCACCGCAGGCGTTATAGCCGGGCGCCAAGGTAGGAACCGATGGGCTTCTTCGAGCGAATTTGGAACCTCGTCAAGGGCGCCTTCGGCGGCGCGGTCAGCAGCGCCGAGGCGAGCAACCCCGAGGCGGTCTACGAGAACGCGATCGAGGAGCGCCTGAAGCGGCACCGGGAATTGAAGAAGGCGGTCGGCAACATCGTGTACCTTCGCAACAAGCTAGAAACCGAGCGCGAAGGCAAGGCGAAGGAACTCACCGAGATCAACGCCCAGATTCCCGTGGCACTAGACTCCGGCGACGACGAAGTCACGCTGGTGTTGCTCCAGAAGAAGAACGAGTTGGAGAAGGCGCTGGCCGAACTGGGCGTGGAACAGGAAAAAGTCAGCAACCAGGCTGAAGAAGCTAAGAAGGCGCTGGTGTCGTTCCAGGGCGACATCGAGAAGCTCAAGCGCGAGCGCGACGAGATGCTCGCCAAGAAGGCGACGGCCGAAGCGCGGATCAAGATCCAGGCCTCCCTCGACGGCATGAGCACCGACGCCGACATCAAGGCCCTCGAAAACGTGCGCGAGCACATCCACAAGCTGCACGCCGAGGCCGACGTCGGCAGCGAGATCAAGAACGACTCTCTCGACGCGCGCCTCGCCGAGGTGCGGAAAAAGACGGGCGACGTCACCGCGAAGAGCCAACTCGAGGAGCTGAAGAAACTACACGCCGCCAAGGCGGCCTCTGCCGCCGCCGAAGGCGCCGCAGGCGCGAAGAAGACGATCTAGCCCCCCGGGATGCGCCAGCTGATGTCTGCTCTCCGCGCCAAGGTGGCGTCGCGACTCCTCGCCGCCCCACCGGGCACGAGCCTACAGGTGGCGGGGCTCCTGGTGGCCATGGCCGCGTACCTCGTCCACTTCGTGGTGGCGTTCTCCTGGTCGCAGCCCTGGTACATCGAAGACGCGGCGATCAGCTTCGCCTTCGCGAAGCACTGGGTCGAGGGCGACGGCCTGGTGCCCTTCGCGGGCGGCGAGCGGGTGGAGGGCTACTCCAACGCGCTATGGACCTACCTCATCGGGGTGTGGTACGCGCTCGGCGTCTCGCCCTGGACCTCGACCAAGGTGATGGGGGCGGTTTTCGGCTGCGTCGCGCAGGCCTTCGCATGGGGACTGGCGCGGCGGATGCTGCCGGACGGCAGCAAGGGCTACGCGCTCCTGGCACCGGCGCTCCTGGCCGGTAGCACCCAGTTCACGCTCTGGAACGCCTCGGGCCTGGAAAACGGGCTCTTCTGCATGGCGCTCGCGGCGGGCTGCTACCTCCTGGTGGTCGAGGTGGAGGACGACCGGGCGACCCCCTGGAGCGCGCTGGCGTTCTTCGCGCTGTCGATCACCCGCCCCGACGGCCTGGCCTACGCGGGCATCGGGGTCATCGGGCGCACCGTGGGCACGTTGGGTCGCCGCCAGTGGAAAGCCTGGGCGTACTGGATGCTCGCCCTCGGCCTGCCCTGGGCGGCCTACAACCTCTGGCGGTACCACTACTTCGCCTGGGAGTGGCCCCAGACCTGGTACGCCAAGAAGAAGAACTTCAAGCCTTTCGACTGGACGAACCAGTACGGCTACAAGCAGATGCGGGAGTACTTCACCAAGTACGGCATCGTCTACGCCGCCCCCGCCATCGCCGTGGCGGTGGCCGGGGTGGATCGCTGGCGCCGGTTCGCGGTGGCAGGGTTGCTGGTGCTCTTCACGGCCGCCGTCCTGTGGAACGGGAAGTTCGGGCCGCTCCTGCCCGAGTCCATCAAGCTCACGTGGTTCAACCAAAACTTCAACGAGATCCGCGTGTGGACGCTGGTGGGCGTCGGCGCGGCGCTCGGTGCGCTCGCCTTCGGGCAGCCGGGCTGGATGGGCCGCGGGCTGCTGTGGTGCTGCTACACCTTCGGGTTGTTCTACACCGTGCTGGCCACCGGCGACTGGATGAAGGGACTACGCTGGTACAACCTCACCAGCGTGCCGCAGTTCGTGCTCATCGCGGTGGGCATCGGCACCATCGCCGATCGCCTGCCCATGGCGCGCCGGCAGTGGGGCCTGGGCCCACAGATGAGGGTGTTGTTCGCCGTCATCCCCGCCGCCGCGCTGATCGCCCTGGCCATCCCTCGCACGGTGGAGTTCGTGCGCAAACCCGAGACCTCCCCTCGCGACGTGCACAAGCGCGTGAACTACATGTCGTGGGTTCAGTCGCGACTCGAACTCGACAGGGTCACCCTCTTCGACGTAGATATGGGTGCGCACACCTGGTACACCGACTGGTGGATCGCCGACATCGCCGGCCTCGTCGACGTGCCGATGGCACAGCACGACTACGAGAAGGCCTTCATGAAGGAGTACATCTTCGAGGAGGTCAGGCCCGACTTCGCGCACGTACACGGGAGTTGGGCGCGCACCATAAAGATCTCGAGCCACCCCGAGTGGAAGGACCAGTACGTCGAGATCCCCGGTTACCCCACCGGGCGCACGGCGCTGCACGTGGGGAACCACGTGCGCAAGGATCACCTCGCCGTGGAGGTGGGGCCCCGGAACGCCGACCGCCTGGTGCGTTTTGCCGACGATGTCCGCCTTGAAACCTGGGCCGTTCCCTCGCCGGAGTTGGCGCCCGGGGGCGAGATCTTCCTCGACACCCTCTGGCGCGCCAAGAAGCGCGACAGCGGCTTGCGCGTGGTGCTCTTCCTGGCCAACGAGCAGGGGGTCGCGTGGTCCGGGGAGGTCACGCCCGGCTACGACTGGTACCGCGCCGACCGGTGGGAGCCCTGGGAGTACGTGAAAGGTCGCTGGAGTGTCGACATCCCCACCTCCGTGCCCCGAGGCGAGTACCAGCTCGGGCTGGTGCTGCTCGACGAGAAGGCCGGCGTGGTGCTCCCCCTCCAAGGCGAGGGCAACGGCGGCGAGCGCCTGTGGATCGACGACCCCCAAGTTCCCGACGGCAGCGCGGCGCCCTTCGTGCCCGCCGACGCACCGCTCTACATGACCGGCGAGTGGGTCTTCCCCGAGCGCGTGCGCCTCGTGACGCCCGACGAGGCGCGGACCGCTGCTGAAGCCGACCTCGCCCGCGTGCTCTCCGAGGCGGCGGCGGGGAGGTGCACCGAGGCCCAGGCGGCCTGGGCCGATGCCCGTCACCACGTGGCCAACAACCGCAAGTGGCACGACGCCAACCGCGAGACGGCGGTCGACGCGACCGTCGCCTGCCTCGTGGACCGCGCGGGCAACAGCGGCGACGACCTCGCCAGCGCCAGCCTGCTCCGCGCCGCTCGATTCCTCGCGCCCCGCAACGCACTGCTCGCGGAGGCCGCCGCGCCGGTGGGCGCCCGCTTGGAAGCTGCGGGCGACGAGGCGGCGGCGGCGGGCGACTGGGAAGAGGCGTTCGTCCAGTACCGGGCGGCGGTACTGGCGGATCCCACCCGCGCCTGGGCGCGCCGGAAGGCCGAGGACACCCGCGACCGGCGGCTGAAAATCGGCCGGTTCGATCCCAAGGCCTCCGACTACGTGGACCCCGAGGAAACCCCGGTTCCCAAGCCGTTCACCGTCCGCGGCTGACCCGGAAGTCGTCGCCGCCCGCTTCCACGAATTTCACGTTCTCGGCGAGTCGACTCCACACGCGATCCCCGAGGACTTCGGGCAGGGTAGTGACCGCCCCGGTGGCCAGCGAGTCGTGGTCCCGCCGCGCCCGCGGGGCCCGGGGCGGGAAGTTGGTCGTGGCGAGGATCGGACCGGAGTGCGCGTTGTACCGTCGGCTCACCAGCAGGTCGAGGATGGACTGCTCCCACTCGGTACCCCGGCCCTTGCCGATCTCGTCGATGGCGAGGATGGGGACGCGCACCAGTGGCTCCACCAGCCGCGCCTCGCCCACCTTCTGGTCGAAACCCTCGCGGATCGAGGCGAGGAGGTGCGTGAACTCCACGAAGCGCGCTGCGACTCCGTGGCGGAACACGAGCTCCCGGAGCACCGCGCAGAGCAGGTGGGTCTTGCCGCGGCCGGGCGGCCCGAAGAGCACCAGCCCCTGGACGTCGGCGCCGGGGCGGTAGGCGTCGATGAAGCCACGGACGGCGGCCCAGGTGGGGCGCGCCAACTCCGCGCGGAACGACTCCATCGTGGCCGCCGCGTGTTTCGCCGGGATGCCCACGGCGTTGTAGACCTTCACGCGGTCCGGCACACGCTGGCAGCGACAGCGCCCAGTGCGCACCACGCCGTCCACCTCGAAACTCCGGCGCCCCGCGCCGCCGCAGAGCGGGCAGGGTCCGAGGACGGTGCTCCTGGCCGTGGCCCGCCCGTCGACTGCCTCTACCGCGTAGCCCTCATTCCACTCCACAGCCCAACTCCTCCCACAGGCACGTGGCCGTGAGCCCCGGGTAACGCCGCCGCATGGACTCGCGCGCCCAGGCCTCGCAGCACGCGGCCCACTCGCCGTCGGTGTAGAGGTCCCGGTTGGGCGCGAGTTCGGCCGCCGCGGCCTCGATCCAGGCCGGGCGGTCCAGCAAGTCCCACGCCTCGTCGAAGAATCGCCGCCCCACGCCGCAGGCGTGATCGAGCCGGGCGAGCGAGTCGGCCGAGACGGCCAGCGCCTCGGCCCGGGCTTGCGCGTAGAGCGCCTCCACGGAGGCGGGCAGCGGCAGCACCAGGGCTCCCGCTGCCTCGTGGGCCGGCTGCGGCTCGTGGTCGGGCGGCGGCGCCTCCCGTCGCCGGGGACGCGGGACCGTGCCCGGGTTGCGACGCAGGCGCCCCACCTCGGCGCGGCAAGAGGCCAGGGACAGCGGCGCCCGGACTCGCTGCGCCAAGCGCTTGCGGTTCACGCCGTCGATCGCACGAGCGATGAGCCCGACGCGCACTCCGCTCCCGAGCCAGTCGTGCAAAAGTCGCGCGTCGACGCTGGAGAGAAACGGCGCCCCGCCCCGGACGCTCACCAGGTAGGCCCGCACCGCCTCGGCATCGGCCGCGAGCTCCCCGAATCCCGGTTGGCCGGCGGTGCCGGGCGACGCGTCGGTCTCGGTCTCGGCGACCATCTCCCCTCCCCGGCCGGCTCGCGCTCGCTGCGCCCCTGGCGAGGCCGTATTATCCTCCGCCGCCCTCCCGCGAGTGTCCATGCGCACCAGCACGCGCTGCCTGTTCACCCTGATCGCCCTCACCCTCGCCGCCCCGGCGCTCGCCGCCGACAAGAAGAAGGACGCGAAGGACGACGACGACGAGGTGGAGGTCGAGCCCGACCTCGACGTCGACGAGGGCGACTTCAAGGAGGAGGGCGACGACGACGCGCCGCCCACCCGGCTGGAGGAGGCCGACAAGGCGGAGGAGGAGAGCGACGAACTCGACTTCGACGACGAAGACGACGTGGAGGAGCTCAAGTTCACCGACGACGACGACCAGAAGTCGGTCCAGCCCCGGCAGCCCGGCGAAGACACCGCGCAGTTGTACCGCGACGGTCAGAAGAAAGTGAAAGACATGTCGCCCGACGAGGAGCAGATCTTCTGGGAGGAGTACCTCAAGAAGTACCCCAAGTCGCTGTTCGCCGACCGCATCGAGGCCCGCATGGACGAGCTCTCCGTGCTCATGTTCGGGGACCGCGTGGAGGGCAGCGACATCGGTGCCCGCGCCATCGACGCCGCCGACCGCGAGCTGAACCTCACGGTCCCGATGAAGACCGCACCGGTCGACACGCGGACTCACGTCACCGTCGGCGCGGAGTGGGGCTTCCCGAGTTGGGCCTCGGGGCAACTCGACGTGGAGTACGCTTTCCTGCGCCAGGCGAGCGCGCACCTCTCGCTCGAGCGCGACTTCGCTGGCGCCGCGATCAGTCCCGGCGCCCGCTACGCGATCATCAAGTCGTCACGCACCGGCACCGTGCTCAGCGGCGGGCTCGATTTCAAGATCAACGCCGGCCCCACCTTCATGGCCTTCCGCCCCACCGTTGGTTTCGGCCAGAAGCTCCGGGTCATGGAGGGACTCGACATCCAGGCCAACATGGCGATCGACGTGGAAACTCGGGACGACAGCGACCTGCGCTGGAGCTGGGCCCTCGTGGGCGGCCTGCGCCCCAACGAGATCGTGATGGTGTTTTGGGAGTGGAACTGGGACGCGAAGTACCTGTCGAACCCCGACGTCGACACCTTCACCTTCTTCACCACCAACCTGGGCCTGAAGTTCCAGGCGAAGAAGGCCGACAACGACCAGGGCGACGGCAAGATCGACGTGGGCATCGGCGCGAGCTTCCCCTACACCACGAACTACTGGGGCTTCTACGCGGGTAGCGTGAGCTTCCTGGGGGATTTCTACTTCTAGGGGGGGCGGGCGAAGCCGGGTTCCCCGTTTCGCTACCCGCCGCTTCTTGGCCCGCACCGCCTGCCCCGGGCCGCCGCGCCCGCCGCACCGAGGCGGGCACCCCCGCTCGAGGTCGTCCAAGGCGACCCGCACGACGTCGCACCCGGCGACCCGCACGCGGTTGCACCGCGGCGGCGGGAAGGCGCTAAACTCGCTGCCGTGAACCGGTTCCCCCTCGTCCTCCTCGCCGCCTGCTCCGACTACGGCTTGGAAGAGGCGACCGTCGCCCCGAAGGGGGGCACCCCCGACATCGAGGCCAGCCCCGGCGAGGTCGCGCTCGACGGTCTCTGCGCCGCCGGCGCCGACGAAGTGCTGGTCAGCAACGAGGGCGACGGTACGCTCACGGTCGCGTCGATCACCGTGGAAGGCGAGGGCTGGACGATCACCTCGGCGCCTTCGTTGCCGCTGGCCGTCGGGGAGGGCGAGAGCACCCTGGTCCAACTTGCCACCAGCGGCGGGACGGCGGAGTTGGTGGTGCAGAGCGACGACCCCGACGAGCCGGAGGTCCGCGTGCCACTCGCCTCGTCGGTCAACACGGCGCCGAGCGCGACGATGTTGTCACCCACCGAGGGCGAGGTCGTCCCCGAGGGCGAGGTGCTCTCCCTGCTCGGCTACGTCGCCGACGCCGAGAGCCCCGCGGAAACCCTCGCGGTCACCTGGACGTCCAGCGAACTCGGCGAAATCGTCACGACCGCCCCCTTGCCCGACGGCAGCACGGCCTACGACTGGGTGGCCACCGACCGGCCCACCGGGAACCAAGGCGTCACCCTGACGGCGACGGACAGTTGTGGGGCCACGGCGTCGGTCACGCGCAGTTTCTGCCAGGACGGGGCCAACAGCTACGAGGCGCTGTCACTGTCGTCGTGGCACTACGAGGGGGCGGCCAACTACGACAGCACGAACACCTGGCTGCAGCTCACACCCGCCACCGGGAACACGGTGGGCACCGCGTTCGAGACGAGCTCACCGGTCAACGCCGACAACGTCGACATCGAGTTCTATGTCTACATAGGCGACGGGACCGGCGCCGACGGCATCTCGCTGACCGCGCTCGACGTGGCCCGGCACGCGACCTTCCTCGGGGGCACCGGCTGCGGCATTGGCTACGGCGGCAGCGCCTCCTGCACCGACGGCCCGGCGCTGCCCGGCTGGTCACTCGAGATCGACACGTACTACAACGACGGCGTGGACCCCACCGCCGACGACCACCTGGCGTTCACATTCGACGGCGACGTCGACGGCTTCCTGGCCCGCCAGGACGAGGTGGCACGGGTCGCCAGGAAC
>CAYHRZ010000221.1:0-8369 GCA_964359125.1 uncultured Klebsiella sp.
CCTCCACGGGGGTGCAGGCCAGGGCGAAGGCAAACAGGGGGAGCAGGCGCATCGGGACCTCGAACCGCCCACCTTCTAGCACACCTAGGTGCGGGCGGTGGGGTGCCCGACGTGGTCGAGCACCCACTCCGCCGCCTTCATCGTGCCGGAGAACACGGCGGCGGTGGTGAAGGCGGCGAACGCGCTGACCGGGATGAATCCCACGAACTCGGCCACGTCACGGATGGAGGCGATCATGCCCCGTGGATCGGATCGTCTGGTCGGCGGCTCAACCCACTTCCACGGCGTCGGTTTCCCCCTCGAGGTCGAAGCCCTCGGGGTCCATCGCCCGGGTGAACACCGCGCACATGCTGGCGGCCAGGTGTCGCTGGCGTCGCCACGCCGAGGCGGCGGCGATCGTCGCGCCGAGGCCGGGCACCATCCGCACCACCCGGCCCACGCTGGCCACCATCGAGCGCTGCACCACGTAGCGGGTGGCGATGTGGACGGCGCCGGTAGTCCCGGGGGCGGCGCTGCGGAAGAGCACCGGCAACTCCGAGACGCGCGTGGCCACGCGCGCCGACTCCGGCAGCTCCACCCCCATCGCGGCGGCCAGCGCCCGGGTGAGGACGATCTTGCCGTGGTCCGTCTCGGGGTCGAAACCGTGGATCACCGCCAGCCGTTGCCCGAGGCGGAGCGTGTTGACCATCGCCGCCACCATCTCCGGGGGCACCGCCGCCACCCCCGCCAGGCCGGTGACGGCGCCCATGGCCCCCGCGCGGAACTGCGCGCTCCGTACCACGTGATCCACCGACCGGCGCAGCGCGGTGTCGTCGGGACGGAGGCCCGCCTCCGCGTCGGCGAAGGCGAGGCCCGCGGCGCGTAGTTCCTCGCGCACCTGCGTGGTGGGCACGCTGGCGGCCGCGTAGATCGCGGGCAGCAGGTCCTCGTCGACCCGCGCGCCCACGCCCTCGGCCAGGATTCGCCACGGAGATGCCACGGGCGCCCGGTAGCACGGCGGGGCCCGCCTACGCGGAGTACCGCCCCCGCGCGTCGCGCTGCACCCGGGCCATCGCGACGTCTGGGTCGTGGGTGAAGAACAGGTGCCCCTGGCGTTGCACGAGGTCCGCGAGCAGCGCCGTTTTCTCGTCGATCAGCAACTCCGGGAAGCGGTCGTAGCCCATGGTGATCGGGGCGTGGACCCACGGCCGCCCGGGGACGAGGTCCGCCGCGAACACCACCGGGCCGCCGTCGGCGGCCACCTCCGCGAGCATCAGCCCCGGCGTGTGCCCCTGGGAGAGGTGGAACTGCCAGCCTTCACCGAGGACATCGCTGCGCGGACCGTCGACGAGCACCAGGCGACCAGAGTCCTCCAGTTGACGGTTGAGCTCGGGCACGAAACTCGCCCGGTCCCGGGGGTGCGGCGACGACGCCCGCGCCCAGGCCTGCCGCCCCACCACGAAGCGCGCGTTGGGGAACAGTAGCCGCGCGCCGTCCTCGTGCGACGACAAGAGGCCGCCGGCGTGGTCGAAGTGCAGGTGGGAGAGCACGACGATGTCGATGTCTTCGTGGCCAAGGCCGAGCGCCGCGAGGCTGTCGAGCAGCACGTGTCGCGACTCGGTGACGCCGAAGCGCTCGCGCTGATCCGGCGGGAAGAACACGCCGATGCCCGCCTCGCAGAGCACGCGCCGCTGCCCGTCGTCGACCAGCATCGCGCGGCAGGCCAGCGTGATGCGGTTCTGCTCGTCGGGCGGCGACCACCGCGACCACAAGGCCCGGGGCGCGTTGCCATACATCGCCCCGCCGTCGAGGCGCTGGCGGTTGCCCTCCACGGGGACCACCGTCACGCCGCTCACCGCTGCACCGCGTCGGCTTGCAGGTAGCCCTCGACCACCGGGCTGCAACCGACACAACGCACCTTCACCCGCAGCGTGCCCTCGGCGATCACCTCCACCTCCGTGCCGGGCTTGGCGATCACCGCGAGCGGCTGTCCCGCGTCGTCGACGATCGACAGCGGCGTGCGGAGGGTGAAGGCGGTGTAGGGCCGCACCGGCTGGTCGCCGAAGTCGGCGGTGGCGTCGGCGACGTTGTCGTCGATGTTGGCGTCGGCCTGCTCCTCGTCGCCGGGCGGGTCGTCGCCGGGCGGGTCGTCGCCGGGCGGGTCGTCGCCGGGGGACCCTTCCTCGCCCTCGGCCAACTCGTCGTCACCAGCGTTTCCCGGCGCCGCCGCTGCCCCTTCCCAGGAGAGCACGTCGTTCATGGTCACCTCGGCGGGGGCGGGGTGGGTGTAGGCGGGGGGTTCGTAGCAGGCGAGGAAGAGGACCACGATCGCAATATATGTGCCCTCGTGCTGCGCGACGGTGCCCGAATCGCGGTGGTGTCGCCCTCGGGCATCTCCGACCCCGCTCGGCTGGACCGCGGCCTCGCCGTGGCCCGGTCCTGGGGCTACGACCTGGTGGAGCTCCCGCACGTCTGCGGGGCGAACCGCTACTTCGCGGGCACCGACGCCGAACGCCTGGCGGACCTGGCCACGGCGTTCTCCGGCGACTTCGACGCGGTGTGGGCGGCCCGGGGCGGGTACGGGCTGTCGCGACTGGTGATGAACTTGCCCTGGTCGAGACTGGCGCGGGTCCCGTTCATCGGCTTCTCCGACGGTACCGTCCTGCTCAACGCCCTGGTGTCGATGGGGCGCCCGGCCGTGCACGGCCCGGTCTTGCACGCCCTGGCCGACCACAACAACGAGGCCACCCGGTCGGCCCTGCGCGCGGTCCTCGCGGGGGCAGCGGCCCGCCTGTCGGGCTCCTGGCTGCTGGGGGAGCCGCCCGTCGACGAGGCGGTGGTGGCGGGCGGGAACCTCTGCAGCTTGGCGAGCACCTGCGGTACCCCCTTGCAGTTCGACGCCACCGGCAAGATCGTGCTGCTCGAAGACCTGGGAGAGCCACCGTACAAGTTGGACCGGTTGCTCATCCAGTGTCGCGACAGCGGGTGTTTCGACGGCGCCGTGGCCTTCGCCCTGGGCGACTTCCTCGACGCCGCGCCCCCGGAGGGCGCCAACTGGACGCTCGACGAGGTTTTCCTCGACGTGCTCGGTCCCCTGGGAGTGCCGATTCTCAAGGGGATCCCGGTCGGGCACGGGCGCTACAACCACGCCCTGCCGCTGGGGACGCCCGCGCGCTTCGAGGGCGCGGTGCTCGTGGTGGAACCGGCTTGATCGCCTCGCTCCTGGTGGCGGCCGAGGGCAAGGTCGCGCCGTCGTTGTCGGCCTGCGTGCTGGTGCGCGGCGAGGTCCGTTTTCTCTGGAACCCGGACCGGGTGTACGACCTGGCGTCGTTGACGAAGGTCCTGTGCACCACCGAGGTCGCCCTGCGCATGCACCAGGACGGGCGCCTCCCGCTCGACGCGGGCCACCCCTCGTGGCCGGCGGGGGTCACCGCCCGCCGCTGCTTGCAACACAGCGCCGGGTTCTTGTGGTGGAAAGAGCTTTGGCATGCCGGTGGGCGCGAGGCCATCGTCCGCGCCGCGCTGGCCGAGCCGCTGGTCTCGGCGCCGGGCACCCACCACACGTACTCGGACCTCGGGATGATCGCGCTGGGCGCGGCGATCGAGGAGGTGGGGGGCGCGCGGATCGACCGGCTCTACACCCCCACGGGCCTGGCCTGGGGGCACGCCGCCGCCCAGCCGACCGGGGAGGGCCCGGACGGGGTGGTCAACGACGAGAACGCCCGCGCGATGGACGGGGTTGCCCCCCACGCCGGCCTCTTCGGCACGGCGCTGGCGGTGGCCCGGTGCGGGCAGCGCTGGCTGGACGGGGAGGTCCGGCTCGCCCCCGAGGCATTTTCGTCGCGGGGCCTGGGCAGTCATGCCCTGGGCTGGGACACCCCCTCGGGCGAGGTGTCCAGCGCGGGCAGCGCGCCGCCGGTCGACGCGGTGGGCCACACCGGCTTCACCGGCACCAGCCTCTGGATGTCCCCGGCGCTCGGCGTGGTGGCGGTGCTCCTCACCAACCGGGTTGCTCTCGGCCGTGAACCTGGGAAGATCCGCGAACTTCGCCACCGCTGGCACCAGGCCGCCTGGGCGTTGGCCGCGGCCGACACCGCACCGGGCTAAGCGCCGCGGATGTCCGACCCCAAGGACAACCCCCGCTGGTTCGAGCAGTCACCGGCCCCCATCCAGGCGGAGCCGCGCACGGCCCCCGCGCGAAAGGACCTCTGGGTCCGCTGCCCGGGCTGCGAGCAGATCCTCTTTCGTCCCGCGCTCACCGAGCAGATGGCGGTGTGCCCGCACTGCAGCCACCACCACCGGTGGGATTGCCGGGCGCGCCTGGACGCCCTCTGCGACGAGGGGAGCTTCGAGCGGCACGACCGCTACGTGGCCCCGCTCGACCCCCTAGAATTCGCCGACAGCAAGCCCTACGCGGAGCGGTTGTCGTCGACCCAGCGGGCGCAGGGCGAGCTCGACGCCTACGTGGCCGGGTCCGCCACCATCCACGGTGTTGCCGTGGAGATCGGCACCTTCGACTTCCGGTTCATGGGCGGGTCGATGGGCTCGGTGGTGGGCGAACTCGTCACCCGGCAGTTCGAACGCGCCGCCGAGCGCCGCCGCCCGGCGATCGTGATCTCGGCGTCGGGCGGGGCGCGCATGCAGGAGGGGATCCTCTCCCTGATGCAGATGGCCAAGCCCTGCGCGGCGCTGGCCCGCCTGCGCGACGACGCGAAGATGCCGTACATCTCGGTGCTTGCCGACCCCACCACCGGCGGCGTGGCCGCCAGCTTCGCCATGCTCGGCGACGTGATCGTGGCCGAGCCTCACGCCCTCATCGGCTTCGCGGGCGCCCGGGTGATCCGGGAGACGATTCGCCAGGAGTTGCCCGAGGGCTTCCAGACCAGCGAGTACCTGCTCGCCCACGGCATGGTCGACATGATCGTGGCCCGCTCCGAGATGAAGAACACGCTGGCGCGGCTCTGCCGCCACTTCACCCCGCGGCCATGACCGCCCGGCCGGTGCTCGACGCTCTGGCGGGGGCTGGCATCCGGCTGGGGTTGTCGCGGATGAGATCCTTCCTCGACCACCTCGGGGCGCCAGACCTCCGCTACCCGGTGATCCACGTGGGCGGCACCAACGGCAAGGGCAGCGCCAGTCGCATGACGGCGGCCGTGCTCCAGGCCTCCGGGTTGCGGACCGGCGTCCACACCTCGCCGCACCTCCAGGTGGTCAACGAGCGGGTGATCGTCGACGGGAAGCCGGTCACCGACGCCGTCCTCGACGCCCTCGTCGAGAAACTCGACGCGGCGCGGCGCGACTGGGCGGGCGCGGCGTTGTCTCCCGGGGAGCCGTTCCCGCTCACTTACTTCGAGTTCACCGTGGCCTGTGCTTTCCAGCACTTCGCCGACGCCGGGGTCGACGCCGCCGTCTTCGAGGTGGGCATGGGCGGCCGTCTCGACGCCACCAACGTGGTTTCGCCAGTTGCCACCGCGATCGTCACCGTCGGCCTGGATCACTGCGACGAGCTGGGTCGCGACCACGCGGCGATCGCCGGCGAGAAGGCCGGGATCATCAAGCCCGGCGTGCCGATCGTGGTGGGGCCGTTGCCCGCGTCGGCGCTCCAGGTCGTGCGGACGGTGGCCGCCGAGCGCGCGGCCTCGCTCTCGGTGTTTGGGAAGGACTTCGAGGCCTTTGGCGCCTCGGGATCGTTCCGCTACCGGGGAGACCGCGAGTTGGGTGGCCTGGTCCTGGGCATGGTAGGGGACCACCAGGTGATCAACGCCGCGGTGGCGCTACGGGCATTGGAAGTGTCGGGCTTGCCGGTCACCGACGACGCCATCCGCGAGGGCCTGCTGCGGGCCCGCAACCCGGGGCGGCTGGAGTGGCTGGCCCCCGACTTGCTGGTCGACGGCGCCCACAACCCCGACGGCGCCAACACCCTGGCCGCGTACCTGTCGCGACTGCCTCGCGACCGGAAGCGCACGCTACTGCTCGGCGGCGGTGTCGACAAGGACGTGCGGGGCGTGGCGAGCGCGCTGGCCCCCCAGTTCGACCGGGTGTTCACCACGGCCTGCGCCCACGAGCGGGCACGCACGCCCTGGGGCGTGGCCGCCGAGTTGGAAGGACTCGGCGTGCCGGTGAGCCCGGCCGGGGCGCTCGGCGACGCGCTCCCAGCCTGTCGAAACGGTCGCGACCTCGTCGTGGTCGCGGGCTCGCTCTACCTGGTGGGGGCGGTGCGGGACCTGCTCGGCCTCGAGAGCCGTTGACCCCGGAACCTGCCGCGGAGGTGGCCCCTCCGGGTGACAGCGCGCCCACGGGGGCCGCCGCCAGCGCGCCGGTGCTCGAGCTCAGCGCCGACCGGCTGTCGTGGACGCGGGGCCGCTTCGTGGCCGAGGGCCGGGTGCGGGTGGTCCTCGGCCCGGACGTGCTGGTCGCGGAGCGCGCCGAGGGCGACGCCACCTCCGTGCGGGTGGAGCGCGGCACCTGGACCCGGCAGGGCGCGACGCTGCACTTCGACGAGGCCACGATCCGCGTGGAGAGTCGCAGCGGCGCCCTCCTGGGGGCGGTGGTGGAGCCCTGCGCCTGCGCCGACGGGCGCCCCGCTGCGCTGCGATTCCGGGCCACGAGGGTCGACGTCGTCGACGCCGAGGTGGCGGTGGTTCGCCAGGGGGTCGTCGAGGTGTTCCGGGTGCCCCTGCTGCCGGTGCCCTACTGGCCGGTCATCCTCGATCCTCGGCGCTTCCGGCTCTTGTTGCCGGAAGTTGGCTACGGCGAGCCTGGCTTCTCCGCGCGCTGGCACGGTCGCGGCGGGGTGGGCGACTACTGGGTCCAGGGTGGGCCGGCCTGGCGCCAGGACCGCGGGGTGCGCGGCGAGGTCGCGATCGACGGGCCGCTCTCGGTCGACGCGGTCTTGGGCTACGACGCCGTGGACGGTGGGGCCCGGGGTGCGGCCGCCGCGGCGGGGGGCTTCGCGGGGGACTGGTTCGGCCCGCCCGACCGTCGCGAGGGCACGGGCCTCGGCGACCGCGCTGCGCTCGACGGGAATTGGCTCGGCGACGTCGCCTACGCCGATGACTACGGGGTGGAGTTCGTCGACCGGGGCGTGGCCTACCGGGAGACCCGCGCCGTCGCGCAGGCCCGGGGCTTCCGCCTCGAGGGTTGGCTCCCCGACGACGGTAGCGCGGGCCTGCTCGCTTTCGGCCGCTTCCGCCCCGAGTGGGCACGAGGGGGCTACGCCGTCGCGCCCTGGGTGGGTGCAGGCGTCGATGGCCAGTTGCCGTCTCTCGCGGGCGAGGGTGCGGCGGTGGGGGTGCCGGTCGTCGCCACGGGGTTCGACGCCCGGGCTTCGAGCACCTGGGGCTGGGTCCACGCCGAGGCCACCGTCGACGCCGCGATCTTCGCGGGCGCCACCGGTCTGCGCGAGGGCGGGACGTTCGGCGGCGTGGCGCTGGTCGAGGCGCCGATGTGGACCGAGGTGGGGGCGGGCCGGGTCCTGTTCTGGCCCGGGGTGGCCACTCGCCTACGCGACGAGGCCTTCGCGTCGGGGCCGCAGGTGCGCGCACAGGCGGTGGCCGGAAAGACGGTGCTGGGCACGACGGTTTTCGTGCCGCTGGCGCCCTCGGGAAGTTGGCCCGAGGTGGCGCTCGACGTGGGTGGCGAGCGACTGTCGCTGCACGCGGAGGCCCGCGAGGCCGTGCAGTCGGCCGAGGTCCGCCTGGCCACCGACGTGGGCGGTGGTGTCGGTTTCCTCCACGCCCGCGACACCTGGCTTGGCTGGGGCGACGTCGCCGTCCGCGCGGGCCGCTTCGTGTCGGGCCTGGGGGCCACACTGGACCTCGCGGCCGAGGCGGAGGACCCCTGGGCGGCGGGTCCGTTGTCGCTGGAAGCCGCCGTCCTCCGCGTGGGCTACGACGACGGCTGCTCGTCGCTGGTGCTCGTGTCGGCGCTGGCGCCGGACCGTGAACTGCCGGACCTGGGGATGCAACTAGTGCTGCGAAAGTAGGTGTTTCCGAGGCGGCTGTCGTCTCGACGTGCCCGCGACGGCCGTGTACGATGCGACGGTGCCGGTTCTCCGCGTTGCGATGGTTGGGCTGGGGGCGTGCACGGCGCCCCCGGACGAGACGGGCGCCGCGCCGGCTGCTGCCTCCGACAGCGCCCGCGTGGCCGAGGTGACCCACGCCATCGTCGTCGTGCTCGATGGCGCGCGGTTGGAGGAGACGCTGGGCGACGGCGACGGCGACCTCACCGGCGCGCCGGTGGCCGACCAGCTGCCTTCGGTGCGGGAGGTGCTGCTCCCCCAGGGCTTGCTGGTGCGCCCGGGGTTCTCGACGGGCGTGACGGTGACCGGCCCGGCGCACAATGCCCTGACGACGGGAGCCCGGTCCACCGTCTTCAACCTCCCGCTCACC
>CAYHRZ010000222.1:0-8361 GCA_964359125.1 uncultured Klebsiella sp.
GCACGTGGGGGCGGAGCGCTTCCTGAGCCAACTCGACGGGCCCGCGCTCGCCTGATGGTAGACGGGCCGGTGGTCGTGTTCGGGGGGGGCACCCTGGGGTCCGCCGTGGCGGGCTTGGCCGCCGCCGCGGGACGGCCCGTACTCGTCGCCTCGCGGACCGCCCGCCCGCACCCCGGCTGGTGGCGGCGCTGGGGCGCGCTCGAGGGTGCCTCGCTCGCGTGGATGCCGTCGGCGGCGACGGTCGTGGTAGCCCTGGGGCCCGGTCGGGGCGAGTCTCCCGACGGCGCCTGGGCGCCGGTCTATCGGCGTTACTCGGCCGTATCTCCACGTTCCGCCCGGCGCGAGTGGTGGTCTGTGGCCCCGCGGCGGGCGACGATCCCTCCATCGCCGGCTTCGAGGGTGCCACCTGCGGCCTGCCGGTCGACATCCTGCGGCTACCCCCGCTTTTTGGTAGCGGCGACGGCCCGGTGGCGGCCGCGTCGACCACGCTCAGGGGGGGTGGCGTGGTGACGGTGGGCGAACTGCCGAGGGTGCGCTGGCTCTGTGCCCGCGACGCCGCGCGGGTGGCGCTGTCCATGGAGGCGGGCGCCGGGACCGTCGCCGTGAGCGGCGAGGAGGCTCTTTCGCCTGGCGAGATGACTGATCGCCTGGCGCAGCGATTCGGCGGTCGCCGCCGCGCGCCGCTCTGGGGCACGGGGGTCGGCGCCGAGCAGGCCGCTCGCTTGCGTGCCTGGGCGACGCTCCCCGACCTCTGGCACGAGCAGTGGGGCCAGCGGACAACGTTCGCCGCGTGGGTGGAGCGGCTCCCCGGCCCGCGCCGGCGTCACGGACCGTCAGCGCCAGACTCGCCGCTGCCCCCGACCGGTTAGCAGGGCGCCCACCTACCCGGAGATTCCCTTGGCCGAGACCCGCGAGTTTTTCGAGCAGTACATGGTGACGAAGTTGGCGGAGAATCCCGCGCTCGTGGCGAGCGTCAAGGCCATCTTCCAGTTCAACGTGACCGACGCCGGCTCGTGGACGGTCGACATGTTGACCCCCCCGGGCAGCGTCACCGAGGGGGAGCACCCCGAGGCCGGGTGTGTCATCACGGTGGGGAAGGCCGACTTCGAAAAGATGCTCGACACGCCCAGCATGGGCATGCAGCTGTTCATGACTGGCAAGCTCAAGGCGAGCAACATCGCGCTGGCCATGCAGCTCCAGAAGATCCTGGCCTAGCCTCGCGGCCTAGGCACCCCGGTGCCTAGGCGCCCCACCGCTGCTCGGCGGTGGCGAGCAGGTCGCGGTGCGCCTTGTCTTCCTCGGCCATTTTCACCAGCAGGTCGCCGAACTCGGGGAATAGCCGGAAGAACTGCGTGCGCCCGTGCAACTCCGCGCTGTGCTCCTCGACGCTGCGGGCCAGCGCCAGCGCCTGGCGCATGGTGACCCCCTCGCGCTCGCAGCGTTCCCGGTTGGCCTTGATCGTCGCGAGGAAGGCGCGGGCGTCGTCGACCTCGGCATCGTACAACTGCTCCCCCTGGGGCTCCATCGTCGAGAGGGCCGACTGGTGGATCCGGATGCTCGCCGCGTGGTACCGCTCGGCCTCCGCGTACAACTGCCAGAAATACGCCACGTCTCGCTTGCCACCGAGGTTCTTGGCGAACACCTCGTAGAGCGCGGCGCACTCCAACTCGATGGCCACCGCCAACTCGAGCACCTCTTTCCACGTCGATGCCATGTTCGCCTCGGGGGTGCTCCTCCCCTATCCCGTGGCGGCCTGCCGGGTCTCGGTGAGGATCCCGTCGCCCACCACGTCGGCCATGGCGTACACCGTTTCTTGGGGATTTACACCGGTGGAACTTGGGAAGATCGAGGCATCGGCCACGTACAGGTTGGGGTAGGCCCACACCCGTCCGGTGGGGCTGACGACCGAGCGCTGCCGGCTGTGGCCCATCCGGGCGGTGCCCATCTGGTGAAAGCAGAAAAGCGCAATTTCTCCGGCGCCCCAGCCCCGCTCGTCGAGCTTCTTGAAGTCGCGGGTCGAGCGCATGGCCGTGACCCGGCTGTGCCCCGTGAACGCGACGCTGGCCCCCGCCGCCAGCCAGGCCTCGGCGCTCTTCTCCACCGCTTGTCGGAGGCGATGGGCGTCGGCGCTGCCGAGCGACCACTCCACGCGGGGGCGGCCCTTCCCCACGGTCACGCGCCCGGGCTGGTGGTCCCGCAGCAGGATCCCGCAGGCGGCGTAGTGGTTGTAGCGCGCCATGTTCGCCTGGCGCTCGAACCCGAACCCCGGGAAAATCGTGGAGGTGATCGCCGGCGGTGCGCCGATGCCCTCGAGGAGCACGTCGAGCGGGTGCTCCTCCAACACCCACGAGAACTCCGAAACGTAGTAGGCCTGCTTGATCCCCTCGTAGTTCGCGATCCGCTCCTCAGGGAAGTAGCCCACCACCGGCGAGCCCGGGTGGGTGTAGAGATTTCGGCCCAGTTGCCCGGAGTCGTCCCGTACTGCCGATTCCAGGAGGAGGTACGGCGTGTGGATGGCGCCCCCGCTCACCACGACCACGTCGGCCGTCACGGTGAAGTCGCCCCGACCCTGTCGGTCCGGACCGAGCAGCGTGCCGGTCACGCCGGTCGCGCGGTCGCCCTGGGTCAACACCCGGTCGACCCGGGCGTTGGTCACGAGGGTGCCCCCGTTCCGGGTAGCCAGCGGCACGTAGGTCAGCGCGGCCGACTGCTTGGCGTTGTAGGTGCATCCGAGGTCGCAGAAACCCGAGCCGTAGCAGTTGTAGGCGTTGCGGTGGAAGGTGTCGCCCTTCCATCCCAGTCGCTCGGCGCCGTCCCTGAGCTTGCCGTTGTTCTTGTTGAGGTTGGCGGGGTCGAGCTTCTGGACGTGGAGGATCTCCTCGATTCTCTCGAACCGGGGTGCCATCTTCTGGGGCGTCAACTCACCGAGGCCAAAGCGGGTTTCCCAGTCCCGCAGCAGGCGGTCGGGGGTGCGAAAGCAGTCGAGGTAGTTCACCACGGAGCTGCCGCCCACGGCCCGCCCGTGCAGCACCGCCATCGCGCCGTTCTCGGTCGTGCGCAGGCCGGCCTCGTAGTACAGCTTCCGCATCATCTCCGACTCGCGCTGGGTCATTTCGCTCGCGGGCACGTAGGGTCCGGCCTCCAGCATCACCACGGAGCGTCCCGCCTGCGCGAGCTTCGCCGCCACGCTGGCGCCGCCGGGGCCAGTGCCCACGACGACCACGTCGGCCCTCCAGGTGCTGCCCGGCGGCGCGTCGTGGCCGGAGATCATCACGAGGGCTCCCCGAATCGGAGGGGGTGGATGGGCAACTCCACTCGGCCGATCCAGGGTCCGGCGTAGCCCACGCTCGCCCAGGTGGACTCCTGCCCGTAGCAGTGGGCGAGCACCAGTTGGCGCAGCGCCTGGCCCACCTGTCGCCGGAAGGCCAGCGGGCTTTCAATCCAGTCCGCGAGCGCGGCTTCTCGCTGCGCCGGCGGCAGCGACGCGAACGCGCCGCCGGTGGGCACCAGCACCCTCGACAGCCGGTCGAAGGTCGACGGCAGCGACGCGAGCGTGGGTTGTTTCTCGGCGTCGAGGAACCCCAGCGTCTCGCGGAGCCCCACCCGCACGTCGACCTGCTCGGCGCCGGGACCGTACACCACGGCCTTGATGGCGTCGATGACGTCGAGGTCGGCCTCGTCGAACTGGGCGGACGGGGCGGGGAGGGTGCCGGCCCAGGCCCGGGGCACCGCCGCCATGGCCGCGACAGCGGCGAGGGCGAAGTCCCGGCGGGAGAGGGTGTTCACCCGCCGAGTGTATCCGGGTGGCGGCTCAGAGCTTGCGGCGGCGGACGTACGTTCCTACCGCGCCCATCACCGCCAGCCCGGGGACGACGAGGAGGCCCACCGCCGCGGCGGCGAAGGCCTGGAGCACGCCCACGTCCAAACGCCCCTTCTTCGCCTCGTTGGCCCGGATGCTGAGCTGACCGGTCTCGTCGACCATCCACGCCACCGCGTTCATCAGGAGGTCCTGGTTGACGCCGGTGTTGGCGAACTGGTTGCTGGCAAAGTCGGAGTCGCCGATCACCACGACCCGCCCACCCGCTGCCGTCGGCAGCACTGCCGCTGGCTCGGCCGTGGGCAGCGCCAGGCCGGGCACCGCGCTCGGGTCGGCGACCGGGGCCCTGGCGAGCGGGATGGCCCGGGGATCCGCGACTTCTACGGCGACCATGGCCGGTACCTTGCCCACGATGTCGATCCCCTCGTCGGGCGCGGCCACCTCGCCCTCGCCCTGCTCCAGGTCCGTCTCGGCCCAGCTGGCGTCGGTGGTGCGGGCCAACTCGGTGACGGTGAGCCCCGCCACCTCGGGGCCTTTCGACACCGAGCGGGCGAGGGGAAGGATCGACGGGCCCTTCAGCTTGTCGGTGATCGGGTGGCCCGAGAAGCTCGCGCTGTCCAGCACCACCCAGGTGGGGCCGCCGCCCGCCACCTGCCGGTAGGGATCCCCCTCCACGATCACGTCGTTGCCCAGCTTGACGCCGTATCGATCCATGTCGGCCGCCGTCCCGGGGGCGTCGATGGGGTTCAGCAACGCCAGCAAGCGACCGCCAGCCGCCACGTAGGCGGCCACGCGATCCAGTTCCGCAGGCACCAGGTCGCTCTGCGGGCCCGCCAAGACCAGCACCTCGCAGCTCTCCGGCCGGGGGGGCTCGTCCAGCAACTTGATGCTCTGGACGTTGTAGTTCTGCTTCTTGAGGCGCTCGAACACCGTGCCGTAGCCGGTCGGCTCGTAGGTGTCGTCCGCGGCGCCCTCGCCGTGGCCGGTGACGACGCACAGCGTGTGCGACCGGCTCGACGTCACCTTGATGATCGCGTTGGTGAGGTTCTCCTCGTCGAAGTCGAACTCCACCCGCTGCTCCGACACGTCGCTGCGGATGATGGCCACCCCGGCCGCGCTCTGGATGCCCTCTTGTTCGGCCAGGAGCGGGTTGCTGTAGGGGTCGTGGTACTCCACCTTCAGCAGCGTGGACTGCTCGGTGTAGCCCCGCAGCAGTTCGCGGAAGTTCGACTCCTCGGGGCTCCCCTTCACGAAGAAGGCGATGACCTTCACCTCGCGGTCCAGCCCGGCGACGATGTCGATCGACTGCTGCGACAGCGAGTACTTCTTGTTCTCCGTGAGGTCCCAGCGATGGTCGTACCGCAGGCCCACCACGTTGACGCCCACGGCAACCGACAGGGCCAGCAGCAGGATGAAGCCCGCGGTGAAGCTCTGCCCCACCGTCTGGTCCTTGCCCAGGTTCGACAGCGAGCCCCAGTCGAGGAATAGCCACAGACCGATGCACGTGAGCCCGCCCAGGCCCACGGCGTGGAAGGGCGTGGGCATGCTGTCCAAGAGCTTGGTCCACACCAGCGACATGCCGGCCAGGTAGACCAGCGTGCAAATCGCGCCGAGAACCGCGAATAGCCAACCGATAGCGCGCATCCGGGCCCCCTTACCGCCACCGCAGCGCTTCGACGCGCTGGGTGGTGGCAAACACGAAGAAGGCGATGACCGAGAGGAAGTAGACGGCGTCGCCGGCGTGGAGGACGCCCTTCGAGATGTTCTCGAAGTGCCGGAGCATGGAGATGTGCTCCACGACCGACTTGGCGGTGCCGTCGCTCATGACGCTCCCCAGCCAGCCGACGATCCAGGCGGTCAGGTTGATCGTCACCCCCGCCACCAGTGCCAGCATGGGGTGCTCGGTGAGCGACGAGGTGAACATGCCCACCGCAACGAAGACCGCCAGGAGGGCAATGAAGCCGACGTAGTTGCTGACCATGACGCCGTGGTCGGGCTCGCCCAGCCAGTACAGCGTGGCGGGCACGTAGGCGGTGGTGGCCACCATGATGCCGGCGAAGGCCAGGCCGCCCAGGAACTTGCCGAGCACGATGCTGGTCGACGACACCGGCGACGTGAGCAGCAGCTCGATCGACTTCTCCCTCCGGTCGCTGGCGACGAGGGTCATGGTCAGCGCCGGCAGTAAGAAGATGACGATCACGCTCAGGTTACCGAACATCCCCTGCAGGAGCATCTCGGTGACGTTCTCGTCCTGACCCATCGCCCCCATGCTGGCCGACTGGATGGCGTAGCCGACGATCATCAGGGTGAAGAAGATGCCGCCCATCAGCGAGAACAGGACGAGGCAGATCCAGCCGATCGGGCTGGAGAAGTAGGCCGACGTTTCTCGGCGCGCGATCGCGAGGATGGCGCTCATGCGTTCGCTCCGGTAGCCGTGAGGCGGAGGTAGATGTCTTCGAGGCGTTCGCGGCCGCCCATCTCGAGCAGGCCGAAGGGGACGGCGGCGGCGGCCACCGCTTCCCGCGCGTCGTGCCGCGATCGCACGACGAAGTTGGCCCCGTCGACTTCGACTTCGGTGACGCCGGGCACGGCCGCGAGGGCCACGCGGGCGGCCTCGGAGGGCCGGGCGAGCTCCAGCCTGACCACCCCGCCGGCCCCGGCCAGCTTGCTGATCTCGTCCTGCGCGACCACGCGGCCCCGGTTGATGATCACCACCCGCGTGCAGATCGCCTCGATCTCCGCGAGCACGTGCGTGGACAAGATGACCGTGCGATCCCCGGCCGCTAGGTCGCGGATCAGCTCGCGAATCTCCACCCGCTGCGCCGGGTCCAGCCCCGACGTCGGTTCGTCGAGCACCAACACCGCGGGGTCGTGCACCAGCGCTTGCGCCAGCCCCACCCGTTGCCGGTAGCCCTTGGAGAGGTGCTCGATCAGGCGGTGCCCCACGTCGCGCAAGCCCACGCGGTCCAGCGCCTTCACCGTCGCGCTGTTCACGTCGGTCACGCCCTTGAGGCGGGCGGCGAACTCCACGTAGTCGCGCACGGTCATGTTGGTGTAGAGCGGCGGCACCTCGGGGGAGTACCCCAAGGTGGCCTGGACCTTTTTCGGGTCCTCCGACACGTCGATGCCGCCCACGCGGGCCCGGCCCCCGGACGCGCCGAGCGAGCCTGCGATCACCCTCATCGTGGTGCTCTTTCCGGCTCCGTTGGGGCCGAGGAAGCCGACGACCTCGCCGCGTTGCACCGTGAACGATACGTCGTCGATGGCGAGCGTACTGCCGTATCGCTTTGTTAGGCGTTCAACCTCAATCATCTGGACAGAACTCCGTCGCGGCGGGGCGCGGCTCTAACGTGGGCGGGCCCGGTCCGTCCACCGCCGACGCGCCGCCGCTCGCGATCTCACATTTCGTGACTGAGCCCACTGGGGTTAGACTGCCGCCCAGTGCGAGGGAACCCATGCGCCTAGCTGTCGTCACTGCCGCGGGGATCCTCCTGGCCGGGTGCGGGTCCACTTGGTCGGTGAACGACGAAGACGGCGACGGCTACAGCATCCTCGAGGGCGACTGCTTCGACGGTCCGGGTGGGTCGGGGATCGGTCCCGGCGAGCCCGAGGTCTGGTACAACGGGGTCGACGAGAACTGCGACGGCAACGACGGCGATCACGACGGCGACGGCGTCCTGGCCGTGGAGGTTGGTGGCGAGGACTGCTTCGACAACCCCGACGAGACGCCGGCCGACTTCCTCGTGCTCAACGGCTTCGCCCAACCCCTGGCCGCCGAGGTCCTGCCCGGTGCCGCCGAGGTGTTCTACGACGGCGTCGACCAGGACTGCGCGGGCGACGACGACTTCGACCAGGACCTCGACGGCTACGCGAGCATGGTCTGGGCCGAGGTGCGCACGTCGCTCCCCGTCACCGACTGCTACGACGCCGCTACCGAGACCTACCCGGAGCTGTGGGCGGACTGCGTGGCCTCCACGGAGCGCCTGGTGGAAACGCCGCTCGCGCCCTCGCAGGTCTACCCCGGCGCCGCGGATACCGCTTACGATGGAACGGACGCCAACTGCGACGGGCTGACCGACTTCGACGACGACGGCGACGGCTTCGACCGCTGCGAGGAGTGTGACGACGCCGACCCGGAGATCTTCCCCAACGACGCCGAGGAGATCTGGTACAACGGCATCGACGAGAACTGCGACAGCAACGACGCCGACCAGGACGACGACGGGTACGTGGCCGAGGGCTACACCGAGCCCGCGGAGGCGATTCACTTCGGGCGCGGCACCGGCGACTGCTGGGACGACCCGACCGACCGGCCCTCCGGCATGGAGGCGATCAACGGCTACCCGGATCCCGACAGCAGCGACGTCAACCCGGGCGCCGCCGAGGTGTGGTACGACGCGGTGGACCAGGACTGCGCGGGCGACGACGACTTCGACCAGGACGCCGACGGCGATCCCACCGACGACTACTACAGTCGCGACGGGCTCATCGGCTACGACTGCGACGACCAAGACGGCACCGTCAGTTCGCTCGCGGCCGACAGC